>JAYUFI010000081.1:0-7517 GCA_043738805.1 Planctomycetaceae bacterium
GAAGCTCCCGCAGCGCGACTTGCACAATCCAGCATTGCCGCCGTCAAACATTGCAGACAAACGATGAGCCACGCTCCCAGCGCGACCGAACTGCCGGCCAACCAACTCGTCCCCAACGCGGCTCCAGACCCAATTAGTGGCCACGAAACCAAGCGGTCATCGTCATTTTGATGTGACTGCATTCCGCGAAAGCTCAAGAGTGCGAAGGCCAGCGCCAAGGAAACTGGCGGCAGACGACAACTCATCTCCAAGAACTCGCGCTGACAGCACAGCAACAACACCGCTGCAAAACCAAATCGACTTCCTCCGAACTTAGACGCCAACGCAAACAAACTCAGCAGCAAGCCGACTGAGCTGGCATACGACACGAGCAACAGTCGGCTTTCCGGCGTCAGCAATTCAGAACGCAAGCTGAACCCCATCAACACGCTCACCAGCGGAGCCAGCGCAGGCTTTTCGCTCGGATAATCGCCGGTTGCCGCGACGATCCATTCGAGTGGCGACGCGGCTGCACTGATCTTCAACGCCTGTACCCCCGCCGCAGCGGTTGCTTCATCCAGCGTCGGATAACGAAAGATCAACAGTCCCGGCAGAAACGCCAACAGAACAACGAGCGGCTTCATCGCCGCCGCGCGACGCGCCGTCGGCCACAACTCCCGAATCGGCTCACGAGCCAGTTCCAGCAGCCGCACATCATCGACGACTTCCACAAACGGTCTCCATCGGAAGGGCGATTAGCGAACGGCGGCTTTTTGTTGTCGCTTCCAGGCGATGATGTCATCCAAGATCGCTTCCAAACCAAGTCGCGGCTTCGAGCCGATCGTTTGCTCCAATCGGCTGACATCCGGAACTCGTCGTCGGACATCCTCAAAGTCATCGCCATACGCTTGGCTGTAAGGCAAGTATTCGATGCGCACCTGCGGGTCGACGCGAGCAATCACCGCTTCCGCCAGTTCGCGAATCGACCACGGTTCATCGCTGCCGATGTTGAAAACTTTTCCCGACGCGGCGGGAGTTCCCATCAGCTTCATGATGGACTCGACCACTTCACGCACATGCGCGAAACAGCGAACTTGTCCGCCGTCGTCGTACACAACCACTGGCCCGCCGCTCAACGCTTGATCCACAAACCGAGGGATCACCATGCCGTAATGCCCAACTTGTCGCGGTCCAACGACATTGAAGAACCGCGCGATCACGACCGGCAGTCCATACTTTCGGTAATACGCCAGCGCCAAGAATTCGTCGATCGCCTTCGAGCAGCCATACGCCCACCTCGGACGGGACGTCGGCCCCAAGTGCAAGTCGTCCTCTTCCGTCCAACGCTCCTTCGGATTCTTGCCAAACACTTCACTGGTCGAAGCGAGAAAGAACGGCTTGCACCCACCTTGGACCGCCAATCGCAACAGCGTTTCCGTCGGATAGATATTCGTCTCGATCGTCCGCACCGGATCGTCGGCGACCAGCTTCACACCGACCGCCGCCGCCAAGTGATAAATCGCATCGACGTCGTGAACGACTTCCGCCAGCAACACCGGATCGGTGATTGAGCCCGACCGAAATGTCAGATTCGGATTCGACTCCAAGCCTTTGAGATTGTCTTGCTGGCCGGTAGACAAATTATCCAAAACGACGACTTGATGCCCGGCAGCCAAGAGGCTTTCGGTGAGATGACTGCCGATGAACCCGGCTCCTCCGGTGACTAAACAACGCGACATGAATGAGCCCTTCTCTGAAGAACAAACCGCTGGGCCGCCGCACTCGCACTGTCTCAACGGCGCACCTGGGACATGAAGCAAGGCAAATTAGCCGAGCCGTCTCGGTGCGAACAGCCTCACTCGATTACGGACCACGAGTACGCAACCCCGATCAATCCTGGCTAGGCCAACAGCTCATTCAGCACGCGGCCACCAGGATTCACTTTGAAGGGGCGTCCGTCCGGAGAGTCGAACATTTTGTCGAGCGGAATGCCGAGCACGGTATAAAGCGTCGCCGCGATGTCTTCGATTTCGATCGCTTTACCGACGGGTTGCTCGGCGTATTGATTGCTGGCACCGATCACTTGACCGGTTTTGAAACCGCCGCCGCCGATGCAGAAGACCGTCGAACCGACCCAGTGATCACGGCCCGCAGCCGAATTGATCTTCGGTGTGCGACCGAAGTCGCCCAGCCAAAACACGACCGTGTTGTCGAGCATCTCCAAACGATCGAGGTCATCCAACAACGCCGAATAACCGGAGTCGAGTTGCGGCAACAGGCCGGTTTTCAAGGCCACGAAATTGTTCGCGTGAGTGTCCCAACTCGGTACAGACACGTTGACGAAGCGAACTCCCGACTGCACCAACCGCCGAGCCAACAAACAGGACTGACCAAAGCGAGTTCGGCCGTATTTGTCTCGCAGCTTCGGATCTTCTTGCGACAGATCAAACGCCTTCTTGGCGGCGGGCGACGTCACGATGCTGAAAGCTTTCTCGTAAAAGGCGTCCATCGCGCCGACGTCGTTCGCTTTCTTCTCGACCGTGCGTTGCCACGAATCAAAGCGATCGAGCATCCGTTGACGACGACTAAACCGCGAGACACTCATGCCGCCGGGCAACGTGATGCCGTCGATGTTGAACGTGCCGCCATTCGGGTCTTCGTTGATGATGAAGGGATTGTGCTCGCTGCCGAGGTATCCCGCTTGTCCGCCCGCGTTCATCTTGTCGACCCACGGGCCGAGTTGGACATACGGCGGCATCCCGTGGCGGTAACCGAGTTCGCGGGCGACGACCGAACCATACGATGGATAAACGGTGCTCGGTGAGAACCGCCAACCGCTCAGCATGTAGGCGTCGGCGATGCCGTGTCCGCCGTTGTACGAATAGCCGTTCCGAATGATCGTGTACTTGTCGAGGCTCTTGGCGAGCAACGGCATGTGTTCGCAAACCTTCACGCCGGGGATCGTCGTGTCGATCACGCCGAACTCGCCCCGAATTTCAGCAGGTGCATCCGGCTTTGGATCGAACGTGTCGATGTGGCTTGGCCCGCCCTGCATCCAAAGCAGGATGACATTGAGATTGTCTTTTGTTTTTGTGGCTGACGTCGTTGTTCCCGTCGTCGTCGGGGAGCCGGTTGGATTCGCTTTGGCTTCCGCTTGTAAGCGGAGCAATGTGGGCAACGTCAATCCGGCAAAGCCAAGTCCACCGATGCGCAGCAGTTGGCGACGAGAAACACCTTCGCAATTCGGACTAGAACCGCGATCGAACTCGAACATGGGCGGGCCTCATTGAGGGAAGGAAATTGAAGAAGGCATTCTTAGGCGGGAGGAAAGGAGACTAACCCGAAGCGCGAGCGATCACTTCCAAACGCTTTACTGCTATCGCTTGTCAGCGAAGCGTTCGCCCTCGCTGACGCTTCGGGTTACATCGGCACAATTTGATTATCGCTCTCTCCACTCGCAACCCACAAGCACGCTTTCAGCGACTCGGCAAAGTTGTTGTCAGCGGTTCCGATTGTGACGCGAAAGAACAAACCCGGTTCGTCTTGTTTCTGGTTGGCTTGCGACTCGATTCACGTCCGGGGAGGATGCTCCCTTCCCATTTCGAGACCCATGCTTCAACAGGGAGACGCCGCTCATGAACAACATCGCCCCGACACGCCGCAGCTTCTTAGAACGACTCGCCACGGGGACTGGCATTGGACTCGGCTTGGGGATCGCCGGGTGCGCGGGACGCGATGAGCAGCCCGCCGTGAATGCGGGCGCGAAGTCCGGTCGGCGACGGTTGCGAGCAGCCTTTTCCAACGCGGGATTGCAGAGCACGTGGTGCGCTTTGGGCAAATCAACCGCCGAGCTGTGGGGCGATCTGCTGGACATCGACGTCGAATGGTTTGACGGCGAATTCGATCCCGAAAAGCAGCGAAACAAGATCGACGCGATCGTTCACAAGGACTGGGATTTTTGCTGCTTCCAAGCAGTGCAGATTGATTCGCTGGCGGCTCCGGTGCGCAAGCTGAAACAGCGCGGCATCCCGGTCATCTCGATGGACACGTTGCTGGTCGACATGGACAAAATGCGTGAGACCGGTGTCTGGTGCGAAGTGACTCCGAACCATATCGATATGGCGGAAAAGAGCGTCGGTTATTTGATGGAGAAGATTGGTGGCAAAGGGAAGATCGTCCACATCGGTGGGCTGAGTGCTCACAGCGGTGCCCAAGGTCGCAAGCAAGGTTGCGAGAACATCCTCAAGAAGTTTCCCGAAGTACAAGTTGTCGGCGGTGAAGTTCGCTGGTGCGACTGGAAGAAAGAGAAAGCTCGCAACACGTTTGAGTCGTTGTTGGAGCAAGAGAAGACGCCGATTGCCGGCGCGTTCTTTCACAGCGACGACATGGCACTCGCCGCCGCGCCGGCGATCAAAGGAACAATTCACAAGGACATGCTGATTGTCGCGGTCGATGGCCAGAAGGAAGGTTTAGAAGCAGTGCAAAACGGAGTGCTCGCCGCGACGACCGTCAATCCGGTCTGCCGCATTCACCGCACGTCGCTTTTCATCGGCCAGTTCATCGCGCGCAACAGCGAGAAGATCGAGACCGTGCCACTGGAAGTGATCACTCCGGGGCCGCTCTGCTCGAAGGACCATCCCAACGACTTGGCCGCGATGTTTTATCTGGCCGATCCGACGCACTGCATTGTTTGATGGAGGAATGAGGCAACGTGCGGCAGATACGTAGCCGTCACGCTCCGAGGCTGTGAATAAATCATAGCGCGGCGGAGCCGCATTGTGGCACGACGTTCCGCGTCGTGAATGGCCAGCGAAATCATCGGCGAATGACCGCCACTCTCGACGCAGAGCGTCGAGCCACAATGATTTTCAATAGGCTGCTATCTCAGCCGCTCGGTCCAATAGCGGACCTGTTCCAAAACCGGCTCGCGACCGCCGGAGCCGAAGCTACGTAACGCGGCGACCGCGTTCGCCGTGCCGAGCACTCCGCTCACGTCGGCGGCGATCTTGTCGCAAGCTCCCTGCAAATCGGCGAGCGGCACTTCCGCCAAACGGCACTTCCGCGATTCGCACAGCGCGACCAACTTGCCGACCGTCTCGTGAGCCGACCGCATCGGGACACCTTTCCCGATCAAGTATTCCATCAGCATCGTCGCATCGAGGAAACCTTCTTCGAGCCGCGATGCGATGCGCTCTCGCTGCAACTCCGCTTGAGCGGCGAGCGGTGCTGCCAATTCCAAGCACGCGGCGGTTGTGTCATACGCGGCGAACAGCGCGAGCTTGTCTTCTTGCAGATCGCGGTTGTAGGCCATCGGCAGCCCCTTCACGAGAAACTGCAATTGAGTCACTGACGCCATCACTCGCGCCGACTTGCCGCGGATCAATTCCAGTACATCCGGGTTTCGCTTCTGCGGCATGATCGACGAGCCGGTCGTGAACGCCTCTGGCAACTTCAGGAAGCCGAACTCGGTTGAGAACCAGATGATCCATTCTTCCGACCAAGACGCGAGATGTGCCGCGATCAGCGACAAGTCGAAGACAAACTCCAGCATGAAGTCGCGATCGCTGGAAACGTCGAGACTGTTTCTCGCGACATCAGCAAAGCCCAGTAGCCGCGCCGACTCATGCCGGTCAATCGGTAGCGAGGTTCCCGCCAGCGCAGCGGCTCCGAGCGGTGAGACATTCACTCGCTTCAAACAATCGGCCAGTCTTTCGCGGTCACGCTCGAACTTCTCGCAATAGGCCAACCAGAAGTGCGGTGCGAGGACCGGCATCGCCCGTTGCAAATGCGTGTATCCGGGAAGCACGACATCGAGGTCTCGCTCGCAGCGCGAATGAAACGCTCGCTGCAAGCTGACGAGTAAATCGTCGATGTGAGCGATCGCGTCCCGCACATAAAGCTTCAGGTCGGTCGAGACTTGATCGTTACGGCTGCGACCCGTGTGCAGCTTGCGACCGACATCGCCGAGTCGGCGAATCAGCTCGCTTTCGATGTGCATGTGGATGTCTTCCAGCTCCGTGCGGAATGGCATCTCACCGCGAGCAATCACGCCGCGAATGTCTTCTAGCTCGGCGACAATCTGCTCGGCCTCGGTCGATGTCAGCAAACCGACTTTCGCCAGCATCCGCGCATGCGCTTGCGAGCCGGTGATGTCCGCATCGGCCAAGCGATGGTCGAAGCTGATCGACTCCGTAAAGAGTTCGACGCGAGCGTCTGTGGCCCCTTGAAACCGTCCGCCCCAGGCTTTGGCTGCCACAGTGTGTCCTTTGAGTGATGTTGTGAGTGGTTAATGGAAATGATGGGATCAATGTGAGTTATGGGACAAGCAATCGAGGATTGTTTCATGATTCCTCTGCATCCCATCAGCTCCATTTTCGTTCGATCGAAACAAGTACGGTTGCCTACTCAAACTGAGCGTTTTCCGGGAAGGGAATTTCACCGCAAAGGCGCAAAGAACGCGAAGAGCCACCAAGAAATCAGGATGATGACCGTTTTCAAAGTCGCCTTGCATCACGGCCCTTAAGAACTGACTTTGGAGGGTTCCTTCGCGTACTTTGCGCCTTGGCGGTGAAGACTGCTCAGTTTGAGAAAGTTAGCCCGGCTTCGCACTTTTCACGACGGGATTCGTCAACGTCCCGATTCCCGTGATCTCGATCGAGACGCTGTCACCTTCTTCGAGCGAAAAATCATCTGGCGGAACGACTCCGGTTCCCGTGAGCAGGAATGCGCCATCCGGGATGTCATTCTCACGAATCAGCCAGCCGATCAATTCGTCAAAGCCGCGAACGATCATGCCGACGTGCGTTTCGCCATGAAACACTTCGCGGCCAGCTCGGTGAATTGACAGCTTGACCTTCGTCGCATCGCGGTCGAGCGGCTGATCGGCCAGCAGCACACACGGGCCGAGTCCGCAGCACTGGTTGTAGACTTTTGCTTGTGGCAAGTAGAGCGGGTTCTCTCCCTCGATGTCGCGAGCCGACATGTCGTTGCCGATCGTGTAGCCGACCAACTTGCCTCGCGGCGACGCGACCAGCGTGAATTCCGGTTCGGGGACCGACCAGTTGCTGTCGTATCGCACTCGAACTGGTTCGCCTGGGCCGGAAACTCGCCGGGCATTTCCCTTGAAGAAGATCTCAGGACGCGGGGCGGTGTAGACCTTGTCGTAATGCGAAGCTCCTGATTCCGATTCTTCCATTCGAGCGACTTGGCTGCGCTTGTAAGTCACACCGGCGGCCCAAACTTCTTGAGCGTCAATCGGAGCCAAAAAATGAACGGCCCCGGCAGGAAGCGGATCTGAGGATTCATCAATCAACTGCTGAGCGGTCGCAGTAGGATTCTCCGAGTGCAGAATGTCCGCAAGACTTTGAATCGTTTTCGATCGCGCGAGGTCCAGCAATCGAACTTGTTGATCCTCAACGCTGGCGAGGCGAATTGTTCCGTCAGCCAGACGAACTTTGGCGAGCTTCATGGGGGTGGTCCTTTGTTAGTGTGTCGTAAGTCAATGGAAGTTTAACCGCACGCCGCAGGCACGCGCGTTC
>JAYUFI010000082.1:0-2848 GCA_043738805.1 Planctomycetaceae bacterium
TTGAAGTGAAGACACGGCCACGCAAAGCCGTGACCGTGGCACCCTGAAACCAGGTCGTTACTTTCCGGTGCCGATCGTCGTCGTCCCGCACGATGTCAGCCCGATCGACGCCGCGATTCGTGACGTGATACACGCCGCCGGGAATCTCAAGGCGAAGTCGTCGAGACATCGAACGTCTTCCAATCAGGGGTCGGGTCTACGATTTTCAAAATTGGCTGGAGAAAGCCTTCGCCACTGATGAGAGTCCTCATCGCGTCTTCAACAGACTTATGAATCGCTCGCCGTTGAAGGAGTATTTGACCGTAGTCGCGGTCGTATTCCGTCCTGCTTCGTGATAGTCGTTTGAGACGAGAAACGCGATGGCGATGTCCGTGACAGTGAAGATTCTCTTTGATTCGGTGAATACGACAACCAAGTGCAAGCCTGCGTGTGGGTGGTGGCAGTCCACGCGAATTGAATCCCGACAGGTCTTGATCTCGATGCCATCAGGAATGCGAACCGGACGGCGTTCAACACCTTTAATCGCCGCTCCGTATTCGCGATTCTCGCCTTGCTGTCGGCGGAACAGTGGTAGGCCGGAATAGTCTGCCGAGGCCAAGTAAAGATCGGGGTAATCACTGCGACCGTTGCTGCGCAGATCTGAGTCGTGGTCGATCAGGTACTTCGTGACCACTTTGCTCACCACTTCGCCTGTGACCGACTCTCTCAAAATGTCGTCAAATCGCAACAAGCGGTCGAACTCCTCAATCTCCTTCTGTGGCAAAACAACGTGATTGCGGATCACAGTCCAAAGTGTTCGCAATCTCGCCGAGGCATTGAGCACATCCTCGACATTCGCTTTGAGACTTATGGCTGTGCGTTCAATACGCGGAATCAACTTCTCAGCAGACTCAAGTGCTCTCTTTGGCCAATTCATTTCCGCAGGGCTGTAAGCGCGAAGTTCCAAGCTGGCGGATTTGATCTGCTGCTGAATCTGCGACAACACCGTCCGTGGCATCATGCGCCTTTCGTTCGTTGGAGTTTGGCTCGAACGGATGAAAGGCTCTTCTGGTTCCAGCCTTCAAAGAGTTCCGAAGGGCTGAGTTCCAGTGCGGTAGCGATGAGTGCAATGTTTTCAAGGCTGATGTTGCGCTCGCCACGTTCGACTCCGCCGACATAGCTGCGATCCAAGCCCACTCGGAACGCGAAGTCTTCTTGACTCCACCCACGGGCCTTTCTGAGTTCTCGGACACGACCGCCGAAGAAGGTTTTGATATCGTTGGCTTTCATGACGCCGATTGGCGCAATTTGACGACCATGAGTCCACGGACTATAAGTACCGTATCAGGGGTGCTGATCTTTCAGGGAGAGGCGGACGATGCCGGTAGGATTGCCATCGCAAGTCGCTGAGCACGAAGTGTCCCAGCAAATGACGAAGACGTTTTGCGAGTTCTTTGCGGGGATCGGACTCGTGCGCGATGCGCTGATTCAGTCCGGTTGGCAATGTGTCTACGCAAACGACATCGACCCCAAGAAACAGGCGATGTACGAACAGCGATTCGGCCGCGATGCGCACTTTCATCTCGGAGATGTCTGGGACACCGATGAAGTTGTTTCGCGGATTGAAGGACGACCGCTTTTGGCGACGGCCTCCTTTCCGTGCATCGACATGTCGTTGGCCGGCCATTGTCGAGGATTCGTCGGCGAGTACTCCTCAACATTGTTCGGGTTCACTCAAGCGATGGAGGCAATGGCCAATCGTCGCCCTCGCATTGTGATGCTCGAAAATGTGACGGGGTTTCTCACCTCAAAGGACGGGAAGGATTTTGAAACCGCCGTTCAAACGCTGGCCGACCTTGGATATTGGATCGACGCCTTTGTCCTTGATGCCAAGTTTTTTCTTCCGCAGAGCCGTCCACGAGTCTTCATAGTCGGCATTGACGATTCGATTGACGCTCCGTTTGCCCATCGCAAGTCCGAGCTGGATTGGCTGGGCTGTCGGTGGCAAGGCACGCTTGAAAAGTCACCCGCATCGATGCGACCTGCTCGCCTCATGAAACTAATGCAGTCGATTGAACTGCCGACGGGGTGGGTCGCTTTCAATCTGCCGAAGCCGCCTGTCGAACGCAGCGATGTCGCCAAATTCATTGATTTGGACAGTACTCAGGAGTGGTGGGATCAAGCGGCAGTCACGAAGCATCACGACATGATGAGTGACCGACATCGTGAACAAGTGGATCGTCTGCTCGCAGATGGCTCGACTGCTGTTGGGACAATCTTCCGCCGTAAGCGTGACGGAAAGACTCGGGCGGAGGTCCGATTTGACGGGATGGCCGGTTGTCTTCGCACACCAAAGGGAGGCAGCGCGCGTCAAATTGTCATCGCGATCGAAAAGGGCGTCTTGAGAATGCGTTGGATGTCCGCTCGCGAGTATTCCCGGTTGCAAGGTGCTGGGGACTTTCCGCTCGTTGAGAACAATATCCAGAACCTCTTTGGTTTTGGCGATGCCGTCTGTGTGCCGGTCATCCAGTGGATTGACACGCATGTACTGTCGCCGCTGTCTGAGTGCATCACCGCTACACGTTCGTGAACTCTCGGCGGCATGACGCGATGGCAGGCTGTGGGGTGGGGCTATAGAATCCCGAGCGTCGCTTGCAGCCTCGGGGTTTGTGAGCCTTTGGCCCTCAACCCTTCACTCTCTGACCCTCGACCATTCCATGTCTCGCGAAGCCATTTTTGAAGCCAGCGTCGGTTACTTTCTGACGCCCATTCGGGCGTTTCTCGAAGACGACACCGTGACCGAAATCATGGTGAACGGCTTCAACGAGATTTACATCGAGCGGCGCGGGCGGCTCGAACGGACGGACGC
>JAYUFI010000083.1:0-2838 GCA_043738805.1 Planctomycetaceae bacterium
TTGTCCATTTCTGCTCGTGCCTCAGATGGCAATTGCTGTTCGAGCACCTGAGTGATGGTTGTCATTTCCAGAACAGACGAGCCCAGACGATCGCCCATCGGGAAATTGCGGCCGAGCAACTTCTCCATCAGGCGCATTCGATCGCCGCGTGCGGCCAACGGAGGGCCGCCGTTGGGGAGACGAGGATCATTCGAGCGTGGGTCTGGTGGCGGCTCACCAGGTCGACCGCGAGGCGGTTCGTGTCGGAAGTCTTCCACAAAATTCATCCGCTCGCGCGGGTCGGGCGTGCGCCGCAGCTCATTGCGTTGGCTGGGTGAAAGCTTGTTGACCCATGTGGCGTATTCTTTGAATGCGGTGTTGAGTTCCGGATCACGTTCGATATCCGCTTGCAGCTTTCGCAGTCGAGCCTTCTCATCAGGCGACAGCTTTTGGAACATTCGATAGTTCTCTTCGAGCCGTTGACGTTCGGATGGCGTCATGTCAGCGATGCGTTTGAGATTCTCTTCGCGGCGTGCTGACGACTTTTCGTCTGCGGCCATGAGCACCGGTAGCAGGATGAGGCAGAGCAACGTGACGATCCGGCTTAATTTCGTAGGACGGGCACTCTTGCCCGTCGAATGTTTAACGACGGGCAAGAGTGCCCGTCCTACGAAATTGCTCTTAGCGGCGGTCGGGCGGTCGGCGGTCATCGAATGGCTCTCTGCGTTGAAAGTCGCGTAGGAATTCGGCATCGCCGATCTCACGATAAAGCTCAAGGTTTTCGAGCAGCGGCAAATCATCGAGCAGCGGATCGGGAGATGTTCGTTGAAGGAATCGTCCGCCGAAAAAGCTCAGCAACGCGACGAGCAACATGCTGGCAATCCAAACGATCAATCGTTTTGAGGCCGAACGCTCTCTCGTTTGAGTGTTGACCAAAACAGTCGGTGCCGGTTCTTCGACATTGGCAAAATCGGTTGGAATCTCCGCAGTCATCAACATCGCGAGCGTGCGGCTGCTGAATTCACCTGACGCTGACGGGCGAGGCAACAGGTCTAACAATTCCCACGCCCGGTTGAGTTTTTCGACTTCAGCGCGGACTTCCGGATCGCTGGCGAGCGATTGCTCGACATCGCGCGCGGTCGCTTCCGGTAGCTCACCGTCGAGATAGGCGACGAGCTTTGCCGTGAAGGAGCCGGATTGTTCGAGTTCGTCGGACATTGGTGGTTTGAAATCTGAAGACAGAGAAGGTTGGATTAATCGTGTTTTCAATTTTTTTTAGAGAAACGGTTCCAAGTAAACGCGCAGGTTTTCTCTCGCTCGCGACAGCAGCGACTTCACCGCTTGCGGCGAGAGGTCCATTGTGATGGCGATATCGAGGTAACTCATTTGTTCAAACTTGTGGAGCAGCACGGCCATCTTTTGCCGATCACTCAAGGAATCTAAGGCTGCTCGGACGAGCGTTTGTGTTTCCGTGCGATCAAGGATGCGGGCCGGCATCAACGCGGATTTTTCAGCGAGGATGTTTTCTTCGGGGCGAACTCCGAGCGGGCCGGAGTCACTTGTTGTGAGAGATGCTTCGCGCCGACGTGCTCTATCACGGCAATGGTTGCTGGCGAGATTGTTGGCGATGCGAAAGAGCCATGTCGAAAACTTGGCTTTGACTTCATATTTTTTGCGATGGCGATAGATGCGAAGAAAGACCTCTTGAGCGAGATCTTCAGCAGCCTCTTGCTTGCCGAGGATGTGGTACAACACGGCGACCAACCGGTCCTGATAGTTCGCGACCAATGTCGAAAACGCCACATCATCGCCCTGCTGAGCGCGCAGCATCAATTGCACATCGGGATCGTGCAGGTAGGGACTGAGTTCGGTCTCGGAATTCACCACTCAGACTGGTCTCCGCAGTGAACGGGGCATTCGCGTCGATTCAACCCGATTGGGTTGAGAAAGTTTTTCGGTTGGGCAACTTCAGCGGCATCATACGAATAAACCACTCGTCGCGAGACACCTTGAGCCAACACCAACGAGCGACCGGAGAATTGTAGTTTTCAAATCTGCCCACCGTTAGCATGGTTGCTCGTTTGTTTTGTAGACCGGTTTTTCAAATCGGTCAAACTTAAGTACTAGCACGACGCGCCAGCGAGTGATCGGATCTCGCTTGAATTTGCCACCTGCTGGCGCGTCGGGCTAGTTAGGAAATCACCTTTAGCAACACGTGCTGTATGTCGCAGTCATCGCTACCGCTCAGTTATTGCACCAATCTGCATCCGGGGCTGACGGTGGCCCAAGTTGAGCGCGGGTTGATTGACTTCACCGTACCTGCGGGAAAGCAATTTGGCTCGCCGCTCGCTGCGGGATTGTGGCTGGCTCAGCCGGTGATTCGCGAATTGTTGGCGGAGCCGGGTCGAGTGCGTCGCTTCGCGGATCGAGTCGGCGAACTCGGACTTTGTACTTACACGCTCAATGCGTTCCCGTTCGGAGACTTTCACAGCGAGCGTGTGAAGGAAAACGTTTACATCCCCGATTGGACTCAAGCGAGTCGGCTCGAATATTCGTGGGACTGTGTGCGAGTTTTGTCCGAGCTGATTCGCACGACGATGCCAAACAGAACCGACGGCAGTCTCTCGACAGTACCACTCGGCTTTAAGGTGCTCGCTAATGCGCCAGACTTTGAAGCGAAGTGCATCAGTAATTTGGTTGAACTCGCGCGACGACTAGCTCGACTTGAAGCGGAGACCGGTCAGATCATGCGACTCGCGATCGAACCGGAGCCATGCTGTGTTCTCGAAACGACCGCCGAGACGGTCGCGTTCTTTGGTCGGCTGCGCGATCGAGCGGTGAATGAAAACATGCTCGACG
>JAYUFI010000084.1:0-2837 GCA_043738805.1 Planctomycetaceae bacterium
GGGGCTGACGCCGCCCCGCTCGCCCGAATATCGCACGCGACACAAAACGCATTGCCTACTTCGCAGGCACGGCAATCATATCGAGTGTCAGCGATCTGCCAGGCATACCCACGCCAAAGACTTGAGCCTTCGACGCGGCCGGCGGACGCTGCGGGTCATAGAACTTTGGCCGAATCTCATTCAACTTCGTACTCGCGTCATTGTCGCTGACGTAGTAGGTCGCCTTGGCCAAATGCCGAAAGTCGCTGCCGCTCGCTTTGAGGATCTCCTGTAACTGAGCGAACACGTCACCGACTTGAGCCGCCCCGTCTCCTGCCTCGCGAGCAAACAAGCCGGAGACGAAAATCGTGCGCGGATCGTTGACTCGCACAACTCGGCAAAAGACCGGCGAAGCGGTCATTCCCGGCGGCGTGATGAATTCGAGCGGCTCACGCGGTGGAAGTGGCTGGCCAGCGACGGTGGCATCGTGAATCTGTTTCGCAGTTAGCAGGTCGGGGACGATCAATTCAATTTCAATCGGCAGCGAGGACTGCCATTCCACAAAAACGCACGGAGGAGCCAGGCCGCCGAATGCTTTCGCGATCGCGTCCTGAGCCACCTGCACCTCGGACATCGGCGTGAGAAAACACTTCACCTGCGCGACGTGGTCATGCTCGACACCCAGATGATCGAGCGTCGCCATGAGGCTGGCGAGCGTCTTCGTGGTCGCCTCGCCCAAATCCATTCCCTTCTCGGCTTGACCGGAAATGTAAATCCGCGGTGCGTCACTGAAGGACGTCACCTGCGCGAACGGTCGCTGGCCACGCAGTCGACTGATGTTGTGGCGGAACATCGGCGCGCGGTGTTGCGCGACACTCACGGCGTCGATCGCCACTAATGCTCCCGGATGCGGCAAGCGCGACTGCACGAAGCTCACGGCGGGCTGCGATCGCGCCGCGAATTCATGCGCCAGCGCCGCTCGGACATCAACCGCGACGTCCGCATTCGTCACCACCACGTTGAGCTTCACGGCTCGGCTCAAGTCCGACTCCACCAGCTTCAACGCCGCATCGAGATGCTTGAGTACCGCCGCTGTCTGCGACTCCGCGTTGTTTCCCAACAACTCACCCTTGGGTGTTATGGGCAGAAACTGATTCGTGTAGGCCAGCGTGCCCCCATCGACGATGACCGCTTGAGCGATCCCGGTCTTGGAGTCGCTCCCGATACGCTTCACCGAGTGGACCGGTGCATCTTCGGCGATCAGCGGAAGACACGAACTGACCAGCCAACTCCAGGCCAGGATTCGCAAGGCCAATGAAGAACGCCGCCACTCTGTTGTCGTCATGATTCGCCTCGTGGAATTGTGAATTGCTGTTCGATGAGTTGCCGCAGCGATGTTACGTCTGCTTCTATCGCTTGAATGCGCCGCAGGATTTCGTGCGGGAACGTGACGTCACCGACCGGGGCGGCCGCGGCGGGAAGGGATGACGCCAACGGCTCAACAAGAGCCGGCGAACTCGGTGCTGCCGGATCGCTGCGCGGACAGACCCGGCAATTCGGAAGCAGCAGCCGCAGTTGATGCCGGCGCTGTTCCGAGACTTCGGTCCCGTGCAGGCTGAGGTATTCCAATTCCTTCAGTCCCACCAAGTGCTTCATCCCCGCGTCGGTCACGCGAGTTGCTCCGAGGTACAACCGCTCGATGTGCGAGAACAACGCGACCGTTGCCAAGTCGGCGTCCTCAACGGGCGTGCCGACAAAATTCAACATGCGGACGTCGCCGTCGGCAAACAACTCGATGTCGGCTTGGAGTGTTCGCATCTTTTGAATGGCATCTCCAAAAACTTCAGTACTGACGTGGTTCATGGTGACTTTCTCGAGTTGTGATGACCTGGGATGTCGTTCGTAGCCGCGTTGGTTTCACGGCGAGCCTGCTGAATCCTTCATTGCCTTCTTGCCGCGCGGCTCTGTCAGTGGCCCAGCCATTGGCGGCTTCTCGAAGAATAGCGTGTCGCCGGTAACGCGAGGATCGTTGGTGCGAGTCAGTTCGGACATCAATTTCTGATTCAGTTCGGCGCGAACCGACTCGTATTTCGGATCGGCCGCAACATTGCGGAGTTGATGTGGATCGTCAGCGATCACGAACAACTGCTCGCGCGGACGCTTTGCAAACGCGAGGTCGTAAAACGGCTTCCATTCCGGTTCGTTGCGGTGCTTGATGAGCCACGCCTTCGTTGGACTGGAATCCATATCGGAAAGCGTGACGCGCGTGTTGTTCGTCAGCACCGCCGCCGTCGGTTCGTCGTTGTCATCGAGCTTGTAAGGATTGCCCAGCGGCCAGCGATCCGGCTCGAAGTTGATAATGTAGAGGTACTCGTTCGTGCGAATCGCGCGTTGTGGGTACGGCAGATGCCCGTCGCGAGCATCCTCGACATGCCGCTCGCGGCCCGTCAGCACGAACCCTCGCTGCGGATCGACGTGGCCCGTCTTCTCGGATCGCAGCAGCGGGACGAGGCTGCGAGCGGTCATCACGTCCGGCGGTTTAATCCCGGCGATTTCCAGAAACGTCGGCGCGAGATCGGGCAGACCAACGAAATCATCGAGCGTTCGACCACCCTTCGTACCGGCTCCGCGAATCGCCAGTGTCACGTTCGTGCCGAAGTCGTACAGGTTGCACTTACCGTGCGTGAATCCCGGCGGGCCGTGATCGCCGCTCACTGCGACCAGCGTGTTGTCGAGTTCGCCAATCTCTTCCAACTTCTTCAGCAGCAAACCGATCGCGTGATCGAACGCCTGAATCTCGCCGAAGTAGTCGGCGATGTCTTCACGGACTTCAGGAACATCGGGCAGAAACTTCGGCA
>JAYUFI010000085.1:0-2836 GCA_043738805.1 Planctomycetaceae bacterium
ACAGACCTTCCACACGCTTCCATTGCTCGTCAGACAACTCAAACCGCCGCATGACACTCCGCCTCCTTGAGGCAAATTCCACTCACGTGGTTTACCAGCCCGCCCCAGTTTCGCAAATAGAATGTCAACACGGCCTAACCCGAAGTGTTAGCGAGTGTGTCGAAAAATCTCTCGCGGAATCGCCCTCGCTCACGCATCGGGTTAGTTTGAAACGGATTAATTTGTTCGATCAACTCACCGGCATTTGCACACGCTCTTGATGTCGCACCAGCGCGGCGGCGATGAAGCCTTGGAACAGCGGGTGCGGAGCGAGCGGTTTGGATTTGAATTCGGGGTGAAACTGCACCGCGACGAACCACGGATGGTCTGGGACTTCCACGATCTCGACCAGCTTACCATCGGGGCTTGTTCCGGCCAGCAACATCCCGGCTTGCTCGAACTGCGAGCGGTATTCCGGGTTGAATTCGTAGCGATGACGGTGACGCTCGGAGACATGAGTCGTCTCGTAACATTCGGCCGCATTGGAGTCGGGATGCAGCACGCAGGGGTGAGCCCCCAGCCGCATTGTGCCCCCGCGATTCACGATCGTCCGCTGCTCTTCCAACATACAAATCACCGGGTGCGGTGTGTCGGAGATGAACTCGGTCGAGTCGGCTCCGTCCAAACCCAGCACGTTGCGAGCGTATTCGATCACCGCCGTCTGCATTCCGAGGCAGATGCCGAAGTACGGAATCTCACACTCGCGAGCAAACCGCACCGCCTGCACTTTCCCCTCGACACCACGCATTCCGAAGCCGCCTGGGACGAGAATGCCGTCGACTCCCTTGAGTAACATCTCCGGGCCTTGCTGTTCGAGCTCTTCCGCCTCGATCCGTTTGATAATGACTCGCGCCGAGTTCGCGGTGCCGGCATGATCAAGTGATTCGTAGATCGACTTGTAGGCGTCGCGGTGTTCGATGTACTTACCGACGACGGCGATCGTCACTTCGTGATCCGGATGCCTCATGCGGTGCATCAGGTCGCGCCAGTCGGACATGTCCAACGGCCCGGCATTTAACTTCAGCTTCTCGATGATGAGTTGGTCCAAGTTGTGGTCGACCAAGCCCAGCGGCACTTCGTAAATTGAAAACGTCTTGTCGACTTCCTCGATAACCGCCTTCTGCTCGACGTTGCAGAAATTGGCGATCTTCTTGATGTTGTCGTCACCGAGCGGTCGCTCGGTACGAACCACGAGCACGTCTGGTTGGATACCGATTTGACGCAGCAGACCGACGCTGTGCTGCGTCGGTTTGGTCTTCAGTTCTTTCGCCGCCTTGAGGTACGGCACCAGCGTGAGATGAATGAAGAGGCAATTTTCTTTGCCGATTTCCAGCGGAATTTGGCGGATCGCTTCGAGAAACGGCTGCCCTTCGATGTCACCAACCGTGCCGCCGAGCTCCGTGATGACGACGTCCACATCAGGACCGGACAGGCCGCGTACCGCCGCTTTGATTTCGTCGGTGATGTGCGGAATCACCTGCACGGTCTTGCCGAGATATTCGCCACGCCGCTCTTTCTCGATCACCTTCAGGTAAATCTGCCCGGTGGTGTAGTTCGATTTGCGCGTGAGCGGGCTGTTCGTGAATCGCTCATAGTGGCCGAGATCAAGATCGGTCTCCGAGCCGTCGTCCAGGACGTAGACCTCACCGTGCTCATAGGGATTCATCGTGCCGGGATCGACGTTGATGTACGGGTCGAGCTTTTGCATCCGCACACGCAGCCCGCGTTTTTCCAGCAGACAGGCGATCGAGGCGGACGTCAGCCCTTTGCCGAGAGAACTCACCACACCGCCGGTCACGAAAATATGCTTAGACATGGTTTCCTGTTGGCTCCATCCGAAAAATTCGTAACCCGAAGCGTGAGCGAGGTCGAGTGTTTCACAAGACTCCGAATTCATCGCGTTGTGAAGCGTCCGTCCTCGCTCATGCTTTGGGTGACATGACATACGGCAGTTCGGGATCTTACTGCGGCACGTTCGTTATTGCGTTGCACGGCTCTTTTGCCGAGTGACGAAGCGAGCATAATCCTCGGTCGTGTCGATGCCAACCGACCGGTGAGCGACCTCGCCGACAACGATCGTTTCGCCCGCTTCGAGCACGCGCAGTTGCTCAAGTTTTTCTAACCGCTCCAGTTTCGACGGCGGCAGCGTCGTGAGTCGCAACAAGAAATCGCGGCGATAGGCATAAATCCCCAAGTGCAACCGCCACGGTGAATCGCTCGTGAGCAACTCGTCCAAATCGCGATCGCGACAGAACGGAATCGGACAACGGCTGAAATACAACGCTTGTCCCGCTGAGCCGCACACGACCTTCACGCAAGACGGATCATCCAACTGTTCTCGCGAAGTGATCGGCGTGCAGAGCGTGGCCATCGACGCGCTCGGGTTCGCGGCCATGAGCTCCACCAACAAGTCGATGCTCGCCGGATCAATCTCCGGCTCGTCCCCTTGCACGTTGACGATGAGGTCCGATTGAGTGCAACAACGCCGCACAACTTCGGCGATCCGATCGGTACCGCTCGGATGCTCGCCGGTCATTTCGCAACGGCCACCAAAACTGTGTACCACATCGACGATCTCAGCGTCGTCTGCTGCGATGATCACTTCAGAAAGCGATTTCGCTCGCCGCGCTGCATCCCACGTGTATTGAATCAACGGGCGACCGGTCTCGCTAAGCAACAACTTTCGCGGCAACCGAGTTGACTGCAACCGAGCCGGAATGATCCCTGAAACATTCATAACCCCAGTCTCCATCAGCATGTCGCCACGCTCGCCAAGAGCGCGGGTAAAAGTGTGGCA
>JAYUFI010000086.1:0-7468 GCA_043738805.1 Planctomycetaceae bacterium
CTTGATCGCCACCTCACGCCCTAGTCGAGTGTCCTCGGCCAGATAAACCGTCCCCATGCCTCCCTGACCCAGCACCTTGATCGGCCGGTAATACTCCAACCGTTCGGGCAACTTCTGAGGCTTCCCCGTCACGTCGGGCGAACTCGGTTCCGTGGAGGCGTCAGCCAGCTTCATCGCGGCGGTGTCGTCTCGCGGCAACGCGGGTTTCAATCGCTCCAGCAAGCGTTCCACCAGACGCTCGCCCTCAGGATCAACCACAGCGGTCTCGTGATTGTGCAGCAAAGCCAGCAGCGCGTCATCCTGTCCAGCCAACGATTCAGCCAACTCAGCGAGCCGGCCATCATCGGCGTACTCGGTCGCCAAACGCTCAACATCGGCCGTCGATAGCTGGCCGAGCAGGAGCTTCTGCAACTGTTCTTGATCCGAGTTGTGAATGGCTGGCATTTGAGATCGGCTCCAGACGGGAAATGATCGCTAATCAATAACAGTAGAGAGCCGGCGGCGGAAACCTGTCGCGAAAATTGTGAGCCGTCCAAAAGTTTCGTAGCCACGCTCGCCAGTGCCTGCAAGTAGGGTGGGACAAGCTCGCTTCGAGCGCCGGCCCACCATCTGCGATCACGTTGTTTTCTGGTGGGCCGGCGCGCCGAAGCGCCGCTGGTCCCACCCTACGTCCCAGCCACCGGTTTTTTTTGACGTCGACATAACACGCAAAAATCGGCGGCTAGCGCCGTGCCGCTCAACGATCCAGCCCGGCCAGTTCCTCGCGCAGCCGAGCCAAGACTCGGCTGCGAGCCAAGTAGACGGCGTTGACCGTCACGCTGAATTCGCGAGCCACTTCCACCCCCGGTCGGCCCTCGATCACCACTTGTCGGAAGATCTGCCAAGTGGTCGCGGGGAAGTCGGTCTGCACGATCAGCATGATTCGGCTCAGCAGGTAACGGCGATACTCGGCTTCGGTGGCCTCGGCGATGGAATCCGGAGAGGTGAGTTCGTCGAGTTGCTCCAGCGCCGGTCCCGCCTGTGGCTGCCGATTCTGCCAAGCCAGGACGGTGTGACGAAAGACGGTCCAGAGCCACGCTCGGAAGCTGCGTGACGGGTCATACCGAAACTCCGGCAGCTTCCGAATCAGCACGACGAACAACTCTTGCAACAGGTCTTCCACAGAGCTGTCACTCACACCGAACCGCACGGCCCACCGTCTCAACAGCGGAGTGAACAGCCGGACGAAGCGCTCCCAATCGCCGGGGACCGGTTGGTCACACAGGCGATGCAGCAATGTGGCAGGCGTGTCGAGCATGAGAATAGACCCCGTGTGATTTCACTCACCCAACGAATTCGTTGCCGACCTTGCGTGCTCGTTCGGGCTTGTCGAGATTGATGCCAAGGGCGATTCCGGTTTCGACGAGGATGTTCCAGCCAGCGGCCATTTGAACGAAGCCGGACAAGTCGCCCGCGTCGGGAATGCGAATCGTTGGGAACGGCGTCGGCTGCGATGAGATCGCGATCACCGTCAGCTTGACCCCCTTCACCAGTACGTCCTCGAACTTGGTCATCGAGCCGGCGTAGGGATCAATCCAAATCACGACGTCACTGGGGTCCATGACCTCTTCGATCCCGTGAACCGCGTAAGTCCCTTCGAGAAAGTCCGCACGCTTGCGAGTGATCTCGTTGGTCTTCAGCGTCAGCTCTTCGGCCACGCCGTCGTTGCGGCCGGCCCAGTAGATCGTCTTCGCGTTCGCGAGTTTGCTCACCAGCTCGGCCGGAATCGGCGTCGTCAGCGCTTCTCGAAACTGATCGCAGAGAGTCGGCAATCGCGATTCGAGTTCCGGACGTTTCGCGACGTGCTCCAACAGCGCGCGATGAAACAGAGCTTGTTCAATGACGCTCTTGGTCGCGGCGACGGCTCCTTCGGGACCACACGACAGCACGAAGGCTCGCGTGGCCAGCGAGCCAAGTTTGGAATCCGCGAACGCCGTCAGGCTAAAGAGCTGTGAGTCACCACGCTCGCGCAACAATTGATAAAGTTCGATGACCTCAGCCGTGCGTCCCGAATTGGACAATGCGAACACGGCCCAGTCCGAGAGGTCGTATTCTTTCGACTGCCGTCCTGCCTCGGTGTGAATTTCCAGCAACCAGCCTTGTCGCCGCGCATGAGCGATCACGTTCTTGGCCGGAAAGATGCGGCTGGAACCTTCGCCCGTCAGGAGCAGTCGCCCGACGTAGAAGATATCGGCCGCCACGTCGATGGCTTGATTGGTGTCGAACCGCGCGATGATCTCCGGCGTGTCGAGCATGTCTCGCACGAGCGCGAATTGTTGGTAGCGGGAGTCAGTCGAGTTCATGACGTTGTCCTTAACTGGTGAGCCGAGTCGTTAGCCCAATGGTACTGACTTTACGGCACTGGCGGTGGCGTGTTGAGCTTCGGCAGTCGTTTTTTGAAGTGGGAGGAGGATTGTGGGCGTCGGGGGTAGGCTTCGCGGGGAAACGAGCGAGCAGGGCGGTGTCAGTTCCTCAGTGGTTCCGACGCACAATCGAGCGGCGTCAGACAAGTCTTGAAGGAGATCGCTTCCGAGAATGATTCGCGGCCAGCATGTTGGCCGTCCGTTACCTCGTGGTCACTGGCAAGTGGCCACTCGTGATGATTATTTGCGATTTATGGCAAGGTCGGTTCGGAGAAACTCTTGGTGGTTGTGTCATTTTTAGCTGCTCTCTCGACAGGCTGCGATGACCAGCCGGGCGACGTCGAGGCCGGTCACTCGTTGAAACGCTCGCCAGCCGGGGACCGCGTTGACTTCGATCACGAATCCGCAGCCTTCGCGATCGTACAAAATGTCGATGCCGGCGAAGCGAGCGCCTGTCGCAGCGGTGGCTCGCAAAGCCCATTCAGCTTCGGTATCAGTGACGCAATACGGCTCGCCTCGACCCTCGCGCGAGACGTTCGTACGGAAGTCGCCGTCGGAGACTCGACGCATTCCGCCGAGCACTCGGCCATCGAGTACGAGCACTCGAATGTCATAGCCGGGATGATTCACGAAGCGTTGCAGATACAACGCGGCCTGCAATCGCTCCAACGTACGGAAGGTGCGCAGCGCGAGGTCCGGATCGCTGACTCGCAGAATACCGCGACCTTCGGAACCGAAGATTGGCTTCACAACGACATCGCCACCGAGTTGCTCGAACGCGACGAGCGCGTCGTCCGAGTTCTCGCAGACGATCGTCTCCGGCACTGGCAGCCCAGCCGCTTCGAGCTTTGCGGTCGTGAGGTACTTGTCGACGGCGCACTCGACCGACTTCGGTGAATTGAGCACCGTTACTCCGGCGGTCTCAAGCTGACCGAGCACGTCCATGCGATAAACCACTTGCTCCAACGATCCCGGCGGCATCGTCCGAATGATGACCGCGTCAAATGCAGTGAGGTCGTGATCGCCGCTCGCGGTTTGGAGTCCAGGATTGTTTAACCGCACGCCGCAGGCACGCGAGTTCGCGGACGCACGTGCCTGCGGCGTGCGGTGAAACGAATCACTCGTTTCTACATGCCGCGCGAATCCACACGATGCGACAATGCGCGGAAACTCCAGTCGCACGACCTCGTGCTCCAGTTCACCACCGGCCCGTTGCAGTTCATGCAAGTACCAACTCTCCGCATTGCCGAGCACGCCGATGAGCACGAAATGATTCCTTTTGTGTGACTAAGCACGACGCACCAGCGAGTGGTCCCGGCAACTTGACTCAGCTCAAAACCACTCGCTGGCGCGTCGTGCTAGAACTCAAACGACCGCCGCAAAACGTCCGGGGTAATGCCGCCAAACACATGCACTCGTCCGGTGTCGAGATTCTGGAAGACGACCTCCGCCGGACTGAAGAGATGCGGGTCGATCTTGTAGAAGTCGCGGCCCGCATCCTCAAAGATTTCGGCGAACGGCTTGCCGTGAGCCGCTGAGCCACACGATGGAACTTGAGGGCCGATGGCGGCGATCGACTCATCGTCCCCACGGACCATCAAGGTCACTCGACCGCCGTAAAGAATCGCGTCGTTCGTGCGACCGATCCCGGCGAAGTCATCTTTCGCGACCGGAGGCAACGGGGCGACGCCGACTGCCGATCGCACACGCCAGACATCGAAGCCCAGCTCGACCAGTTTATGCAGCGAAGTTTCAACCGACCGTGCGACGACTTGCAGATTGCCCGCCAAGCTGGCGGTTCGAGCGGCCAGCAACGTGACTCGATCGGTGGGAACTCCCGTCTTTTCGGCGATGACGGCGACCACTTCGGCACTCGGCAGTTTGCCCGTTTCGAGCACGCCGACAACGGAGCCGGCTGATTCACGATAGCCCAACTTTTCAAACACCTCTTCGCGCGCGGCGGCGGCTCGCATCGGCCCCGATCCCATCGCGAAGAATTTTCCCACGCTGATTTGCCAGCCAGCATATTGGCTGAGCAAACAAGCTTCGACCGGCGCGTCGGTGACAACTTGTACGCTGGGCCAAGCCACTCCGCCGACGTCACCGGGAACGATGCGAACCTCGGCCAGACCTGCGAGGCAGACCTCGGCCAACAACCGCCCCGCTTCGAGCGAACCTTCCGCCTTCACGCCCAGATCAATGACGCAGCCACCGCCTTCGAGTTCGATCAGCGTCCCACGCAGATCACCAATTCGCGGCAGTACGGCAGTGACTAAATCATTCGCTCGCTGGTTGAGCATCGTCGCCATTGTGTCTCTTTCGTAGGAGTGTTGCGATTCGCTCTTCGCTGGCCGTTTATGGTCTTGTTTCAGTGATCGAAGCCGCGTCCTACGTAGCCGTCACGCGGAGCGTGGCGGCTACGTAGGACGCAACGTTACGGTTTCTGCTTCACGAACGTCGGCAAGTCTTGTCGCTGCAAACGCAGGCGAATCTCCGCTTGGCAGCAGTCGCACGGTTTGATCTCGTACATCGGAATCGAGCAGACGTCGCACCAATAATCCATGTAGTGCCGAGTCCCTTTCTCGTCGAACAAGAAGACCATCAACACCTGCACGTACGGGGCGGCCTTCTGGCGAGTCGCCACCAAATCGACTTGCCGATCACGCAACCGCTCGTCTTGAAAGAACGCTCGCCCACGCCAGTCGGGGACGATCGGGAGCAACTCACCCGCATCAGTTTCGAGCACCGCTTGCGATTTGAACTCGTCGAACGCTTTAACGCCGCGTCGCTTCAGCGCGTCTTGCAGCAGCACAACTTTGCCGCTGACGAGTTCCTTCCTCGTCTCTTCAAGTCGATCCACGTCTTTCGCATCACGCGGCTTCTCGTTCGCGGACTTGCTGAGCGAAGTCTTCGCAGGCTCCGTTTGTTGAGCAGCGGCAAACAACCCGAACGAAGCTGCCGTCAGCAACAACGACGCGACCGTCAGCAGTGTGATCCGATATGTCCACGTGATGTTTTCCGACATGACAATTCTCAGAACACCTTTGAAGCTGGGCTAAGCCGCTGATCGACTCACTCACCCGATTTCCCAATCACGATCAATCGCAGCGGAACCTTTGAGCCACCTTTTGCCGCGAGCGTCACGCTGAGCATCGTGTGCTCCTTCGCTGCGTTGTGTGTCAGCACCGCAGCCTCGACCGGCTTATCGACCGGCAGCAGCGAAAAGATCGCCGGATGAGTTGAGCCTGCCGTCTTCGCGCTCTTCTTCGACAGCGACGAAAAACCGTTGATCGGCTTCGGATCAGAGTCGGATACTGCCGGAATGCCCAACAAGAAATCGGCAAGGTCACTCGTTCCGACGTGATTGCCGTCTTCCGGTTGCTGACCGTATCGCAGCGTGTAAATCCCCGGCTTGATTTCTTGACCGCGAAAATCCGTGAACTTCTTCTTGGCTTCGACCTGCATCACACCGATCAACTCACCGCTGACGAGCGGATACTTCACGCTCAGGGTCGGTTTGAAATCTGCTTTCGTCGGCACCTCTTTGACCAGCCACACCGAACAAACCGGGCCCTTCTCGTTGACGACTCGATGGCCTTTCGGCTCGATCACAGCCGCAACTTCTTTCGAGATTCCTTCCGGCAACGAATCAACCGTTTCGAGCTTGTTCTCGGCGTGACTCACGCTCGTCAAAGACCAGAAAGCGGCAGAAACGATGACCGCAAACATCATTCGCAAACGCATCGAACAAATCTCCTCAAGTGTTATGACTTCACTCGAAACGTCGCCAAGAACGCACTGCGAGTGTTGTGGTTGGTCCATTTGCCGTTGAGCCCCTCGCCCTGAAACGACTGGCGGAGCGTATAGGCCGGGCTGAAGTTTTCGACTTTCGTCAGCGGCTGGTAATAGATCATTTCGTTGGTACAGACGCAGTCCTTCTTCCCCATTTTGCGAGTCTGAATCGACGCCAGTTTGCCCGCTGATAAGTGACCTTTGCCTTCGAGGTGATCGTTCTGAAGTGTGATCGGTGCGGAGACCACTTTGATCACGTTCTTGGTGTACTCGGCAGCAGACTCTTTGACGAAGCCGACGAGTGCCTCACATTGCTCCGCCGAAGCCCGCTCATCGACGATGATCACCGCCGCCATCTTGCCCGCCCGCATCGGAAACACACCGTCGTTGCCCAGCGTCCCTTCGGCTTTGACGACCACGGCAACACCCAAGCCATCCAGCGTCACGTCATGCCAATTTCCCTTCTCAACCTTCCATGCCATCACCGCCTCTTTGCCCGCGAGGCTCATCTCGGCATTCGCAAAGCAAGGGCCGGTGTAGACATCGCACGTGCGTGCTTCGAGATACTCGCCGGTGATCGAACCGGCCCACAACGTGTTCGCCGTCACCGTCAACAACAACGAGGTGAGCAGCAGAGAAAACGTTTTCATCTTTGTGCTCCTTTTCAAGAAGAAGGAAGTTCGGTCGCCAACAGTCAGGGCAGGATTGTCGCGTCGGTAAGCGAAAACTGACAAGTGAAAACTCGCGAACAGGCAAGCCGCCGTCTGTGAGTCAGAGAAATAGATCAGGCCACAAAATGACCACGGAGACACGCAGAAACACAGATTCACGAACGGCTGTCGGAGATTTGGCGGATCAAGCGAAATAATTTTCGCTAAAACGGAACACACGGAAAGGAATCAAGCAAGGTGTCGCGATTCAACGTCCGGACACAGCAAAGCCAAGAGTCATTTTTCTTTCCCTTCTTCCGTGTCTTTCCATGTGTTGCGTTGGCCAAGACCAATCAGTTTGAACGCCGTTCTGTTTTGCGGCTTTCGATCTTTCGTCGGTATCTCAACGGCTTTGTCCTACTGGCCAGTTTCAGATTTCTTCTCCGCCGTTTCATACAGTCGAGCAATCTCGATCAGCAGCGGTTCGATGCACGACAAGTATTCGGCTTCAGAGTGTTCGGCTTTTCGTAGTCGCAACTCTGACAACTCACGCTCGAGTTCATTGCGGCGAGTTCGTGCCTCGACGGTGAGTTGTTCTTCACGCGGGCTGCGGACGAGATGCCA
>JAYUFI010000087.1:0-2830 GCA_043738805.1 Planctomycetaceae bacterium
AAAGCACGCTCGCGTGAGGATTGCTTTCGACAGATCCGCGCCATTGAAGTTCACTCGTTGAAAGTCCGCCTCGGTTGCATCGGTTTCTGTGAGCATCGCTTTGAAACAATTGGCTCGGCGAAAGTCTGTCTTATTCAGAACCGCTGCTTTCAAGTTCGCTCGCGTGAGGTCCGCTTCACTAAGGTTCGCACCGCTGAGATCGGCTCGCGCGAACTTTGCACCGACTAACAACGCACGCCGCAAGTTCATTCCGCGCAGGTCACCTCCTTTGAGGTCAGCGTCGGTCAGATCGAGCAACACGCTCGGATTGCTGGCTCGAAATTTCGCGAGCGCTTGCCGACCCTGTTTCACTGCATCCAGAACCTTGCTGTTAGCCACGCGAATTCCTTGTGATCGAACTACCGTCAATTCTACGCTCGGCCAGGATTGTTTGCAGAACGAAGCCCGGACGGCAAGGAGAGAACTCTGAGACAGCGTTCATGAAATCTCAATGATTGCCCCTGACATTCGCAGCAATTCGCTTAGCTCATGCAGACTGCCGGGCCGCTGTTCTGAAGTCCCTGACGAAAAGTTTGCGGTGATCCCTGTCACGACCCGGATTTCTGCCGCAACTTCCCAAAACTATTTACAAAATGGCTCGCATTACTTGATTTTCAGACGCATGATTCGAGACGAGCGTTGTTGTCGATAAACGTTTAACAAAAGAGTCGGGCCAACAAGAGTGTCGGGGGCGATGATGATGAGTCCGGTCAAAGGATTGTTGAGTTCGTGGATCAATGCTCGGTCGAATCGTCAGCAATGTTCACGAATGCCCGCTTCGCGAGGACGCTCGCAAGCTCGAATTCAACAGGTCGAAATCTTAGAGGTCCGATCGGTATTGTCGGCAGCGAGTGTCGGCGGCCACTTGGCTCCAGAAAGCCTGCACGCCAGTGGCATCCCTGCGGGAATTCAAAGTTCGGCGACTTCCAGCGATCAATACTTCTACTTTTCCTCGTCCGTCGGCGGATCGTTGAAGAGCAGCGACGGGAGTACGCTCAGTATCACGACGGATGATGTCGCTCGTTTGGTCGTTCACTCCGATGGCACATATGCCTACAGCCTGTTTTTCAAAGGCAGCAATGTTGGCCTTGGTGGCGGCACCGAGAGCATCGACGCTTTCACGGTGCTCAGTGACGGCAGCCTACTGATTTCCACGGCCGGGCAAGTGACCGTACCGGGAGTGGTTGGTTCAGGGACCGACTTGCTGAAGTTCGTACCGACAAAGTTGGGCTCGGCAACAGCGGGAACGTGGTCCATGTATTTCCGCGGTTCTGCTGTCGGTTTATCGACGACCTCCGAGAACATCGACGGAGTAGCGGCATTGTCCGACGGTCGATTGATTCTCTCGACGAGCGGAAACTTTCAAGTCAGCGGTTTCAGTGGAAACGGTGCGGACTTGATGAGCTTCGCGCCGACTCGGCTTGGCAATGCAACTCGCGGTTACTGGGATGCGTACCTCAATAGCGACAACGTCGGATTAACTTCGTTCAACGTCGATGCCGTGGCGGTTGATGGAGCCGGTTCGATTCTGCTCTCGACAACGGGGAACTTCGGCCTCACGGGAGTAAGCGGCACAAAGTCCGATGTGGTTCGCTTCAATCCGCTGTCGCTAGGACTCAACACGATCGGCTCTTTCGACAGCACACTCGCTCTTACAGCGAGCCAGTTCGGTCTGACGAAGTTCAACATCGACGGGCTGCAAGTTGGCCAAGTTGCCAGCGACGGCCTGGCCAACTCCGGTGGCACGGGAACTGGCGGTGGAGGTGATACCGGTGGCGGCACAGGTGGCGGCGGTTCTGGCGGTGGCACAACGACCGGAACGTTCCAGATTCAAGTCAACTACCAGGGGAGTGGCATCACTGCGAGCCAACAAGCGGTCTTCAATCGCGCGGTCCAACGTTGGGAGCAAGTCATTCTCAGCGAGCCAGCGACCCCCGTTGTTGACGGTGTCGCCTCGAACACGCTGGTCATCAGCGCGACAGCCTCAAGCATTGATGGCGTCGGTGGTGTTCTCGGACAAGCGTCACCGACCGTGTTTCGACCGACCACGAAACTCCCCGCGCGTGGCGACATGGAATTCGATAGTGCGGACCTTTCGAGCCTTGAATCGAGCGGCGACCTTTACACGGTAATCCTGCACGAAATGGGACACGTGCTGGGATTTGGAACGGTTTGGAGTGACCTGAACCTTTTGCAGCGAGTCGGTTCTCAATACCGCTTCACGGGTTCAAATGCTGTTGCTCAATACGACGCGATCTTTGGTGTGACAACCGCGTATGTTCCGGTCGAATCTCACGGCGGTTCGGGAACCGCTGGCAGCCATTGGTCGGACTCGCTCTTCAACAATGAATTGATGACCGGCTACATCAACTCCGGCAAAGCGAATCCGCTCAGCAAGGTGACAGTCGGCTCGCTGCAAGACCTTGGCTACACCGTCAACTACGCAGCCGCCGATGCTTACACGGCAGGAGGAGCGCTCCGTAGTAACGTGCAGGTTGCTTCTTCGGGTACTGGGAACAGTGCGCATCTCACCGCGATATTCACTGCGGTCATCGGTCAAGCGAGTCCGACAGCGGAATCCTCATCCGCTCAATCGTTCAAAGTCCAAACTGGTGCCAATCTTGCCCCAGCGGAAATCGTCGGGGCAAGATTGGATGCTAAAACTTCGGTCAACGATCAACTGGAAAATAGCGACACGCTCTCGACTGACCATGCTCTGCCGCCGCTCGTCGTAGATTTTCATTTCGACCGTGAGTTGATTGATCGCTTGATGTCTGACCTGAAGGCTTAA
>JAYUFI010000088.1:0-2828 GCA_043738805.1 Planctomycetaceae bacterium
TCATCGAGAAACAAGTAGCGATCCAGCGGATGGCACCTTATCAGAATGTCCCACCAGCGACGCTGCTCGACGACATCCGGCCGTTGTTGTTCAGCGGCCCTCAAGACTTTTTTCCAGCACGAGGCCCCACGTCCGCAACGCCTGCCACAACGTCGTCACGCAGGCCGGCAGTTGCAACTTCTCACGCAGGTCGTTCAGCGTGATCGCCGAGTCTTCTCGCACGGCGGCCAAAATCCGTTCGCGATGTTCCGCCAACTTCGACTTCGGCCCCGTCTTGCCCTTGCGAGGCTCCAGCGCCTTCGTCTCGCGCCGCAACGTCTTCCAGTGATAAATCGTCCGCGCCGACACGGAGTATTTCACCGCCGCCTTCTCCTCGCAAAACAGTCGCTCTAATTCCTCCACTGAATGATGCTCTTCGACGGTCACTCTCTGCCCTCCTACCAAGATGACGGTTTTCAAACCTTGGCTATCTCAAGCGCAAATCGCGGGCCTCGCCTCGCACGCGTTTATTTCTTGCGATCCGTATAACCTCTTGGTCGAAGTTCCAAACGGAAAGTCGATTCCGCGTTGCTGCCGACGTGCAACCCTTTTTCCGCGACATGGCCGAGCAATACCGCCGCGCCACCTGCGTCATCTCGCGAGCGGGAGCCACCACGCTGGCCGAACTCGCGTGCGCGGGACTGCCGGCCCTCTTGGTTCCGCTCCCGACCTCGGCTCACGACCACCAGCGTCTCAACGCCCGCCTGTTCGCCGACCACTCCGCCGCCCTCGTGGCCGAACCCGCCTTGCCTGCCGCCGACTCCTTGCGAGCCTCTCTCGTCCAACTCTTGAGCGACCATCCTCTGCGAGATCGACTCCGTCAAAATCTCTGCGCCTTCGCCCAGCCACAAGCTGCCGACATCGTGGTGGGATGGGAATCCTCATCGAACAGTTTCGCAAATGATGAACAAGATCCCTATTTCCGCATCACGCGGTAATGAGCGACAGCTTTCGATGTCACAAGACTGGCTGCGAAATACTCGGATCTGCCAACCGCACCGCACCTACCCGGTAGCGCACTTCAGATTCTCCTCGAAGTGCGTCTGCAACGATCGGGATTCGGTTCAACCAATGATCCCAACGGCGGTCGAGTTTCTTTTCGCGTAGAACTCGCGACAGAAGAACGATCATACCGATAAAGGCAAATGCTCCGAGAACCTTGGCGATCACCAGTAAGGACACGCAGAGAACAACGAGAAACGGAACCGCTAGCCAAAACCCAACAGTCTTCCACCGATAGGCGTTTCGAAACTTGCCATAACATTCGTCGCAAAACAGGAGTGGCAAAACGGCCTTGTCCCACCGTTCCGTACTCGCTGCGACCGTCGCCATGACGAAGGCCGGAGTCACTGTGACACCCTCGTCGCCATAAGTTGTTCGTTCCATCATGCATGAGATTTCGAGTGGAACGCATAGCGTTGCCGTTTCGGAGCATCCTTGGCATGCCGTCGCAAAAGGTGATTTGCGGTCGAGTGCCAACTGCTTCATTCGTTCCCACGATGAAAGCATCGACAAGCCCTGTCCGACAAGATCGCGAAGCTTCGAGAGTGTCGGAATCCGCACAGGCTGTCCGCATCGACCGCAAGCAATTTCGCTTCCGGCTTGCGCGATAGTCACCTTAATACATTCGCCACAATCACAGGTAAGAGGAAACATCTGTGACATCTCAACCTCGTTGAATGAAGAACCAACGGCTCATTCCCTTTCAATCCGCATCATGGCGATACAAGAGCCACCCACAAATCGAGATTCTGCCTGCGGGGCTTTCGTAAAGATTGGCTTCTTCTCACCGGTGACTTCCGCAGCGGCGATGGCCTCTGGAAGAGTCTTGCCGCTGGCCACGATCTTGGTTTGCGCGTGGTTCCAAGCAATCCACAGCCCGCAGAACTTCTTCGGTACTGTCGCAACTGGATTCGTTTTGGAGGGCATGATTCGCTCTGTGTGACAGGTCATTTGTTGTTTGCGTGGATTCACCCGATGACTGATTGCAACGGAATCGCTAACCCAGGTAGCAGCGGCGTGTGATAGGTGTCGGATGGTCGGAGTTGCGTTTCTTGGAAGCGCCCGCGAACGCGGCGGAGTACGGTGGCTCGGTGTTGAGCGCGGTCGAAGATCACGTATTCGCGGACGCCAGCCTGCTCGTATTCGTGACGCTTGGCGATGTAGTCTCGCTCTTCGCTGCCGGCACTGACGATCTCGCAGACCCATTCAGGGATTCGTTTCGGGATCGGTTTCTTCGCTCCGGGCGAAACGAGGTAAACCCCGATGTCTGCAATGCGGTCTGTCTCCTCGTCGATGAAGAACCACGCTTCTGAGACGACCTTCTCCACGATGTCTGAATGGCTGAGCTTGTAGGCCCCCAGATAATCTCGGATCGGTTCGGTCGAACCAACGTGAGTGTCTCCACTTGGCGGCATAACAACCAACCTTCCCAAGACACGTTCATAGCGCCACGGCTCTTCAAACTGAGCCCGCGCAAACATAGCGTGAGAGACTCGAATCCCTTGATCGGCGAGACCAAGGATTCGAGACCGAACCGTGCGGCGGGGAGTGGCAACGGCACTCATCTGTTGATCTCCATGACGATTCGATGTTCCGGGCGAGTTCCAATTCAGGATGATGCAATCACTTCTTCGCCAGAATTTCTTTCAGTAAGTTTGGCGGCGACATCGGCAGTTTTTCCATGCGGACGCCGGTCGCGTGAGCGATAGCGTTGGCGATGGCGGCGGGGGGTGGGACGATGGGGACTTCGCCGACGCCACGGACGCCGAAGGGGTGTTCGGGGTCGG
>JAYUFI010000089.1:0-2824 GCA_043738805.1 Planctomycetaceae bacterium
CACACCCTACAAACTAGCCAGCCATGACAGCGGGAATTTTCCATGTCCACGAACAACCCCAAATCGCTGCTCTCCCACAGCGAGAACGCTCTCTGCGAACAGCCGTCGATTGAGCTGTTCGGCGAGTTGGGCTGGCAGACGGCGAACTGCTTCGCCGAGTTCGACCACGGACCCAGCTCGCTCGGCCGCACGTCGAAAGGCGACGTCGTGCTCGTCACGCGATTGCGGGCGGCTCTCGTCAAACTCAACCCGGAGTTGCCGGCCGATGCGATTCAACTGGCGATCGACGAACTGACTCGTGACCGCAGCGCGATGAGTCCGGCCAACGCCAACCGCGACGTGTACCGGCTGCTCAAGGACGGCGTGAAGGTGGCGTTTCGGGGCGGCGAATCGGGCGATGAGGAAATCGAAGAGCGGGTGCATGTCATCGACTGGCTCACGCCGGACAACAACGATTTCTTTCTGGCGTCGCAGTTTTGGATTTCCGGTGAGATGTACTCGCGCCGGCCCGACTTGCTCGGCTTCGTCAACGAGCTGCCGCTGGTCTTCGTGGAACTCAAGGCCCCGGATCGCTCGGCCAAGGATGCCTTCGACGACAACCTGCGCGACTATCGCGACACGATCCCGCATTTGTTCTGGTTCAACGCGCTCGTGATTCTGTCCAACGGCAAGGAGAGCAAGCTCGGCAGCATCACGTCCAAGTGGGAACACTTTTGCGACTGGCGGCGAATCAACAGCGAAGGGGAAAAGGGAGTCGTCTCGCTCGAAACGATCATTCGCGGGACGTGCGACAAGGCTCGGTTGCTGGACCTCGCCGAGAACTTCACGCTGTTTCCCGATGCCAAGGGAGGACTCATCAAGGTGGTCGGGAAGAACCACCAGTTCCTCGGCGTGAACAACGCTCTGGACGCCGTGCGGCAGATCAAACAGAACGCAGGCAAGCTCGGCGTGTTCTGGCACACGCAAGGGAGCGGCAAGTCGATTTCGATGATCTTCTTCGCTCAGAAGATTCTGCGGACGCTGTCCGGCAATTGGACGTTCGTCATCGTCACCGATCGGCTGGAACTCGACGACCAGATTTACAAGAACTTCACGAGCACGGGGGTCGTCACCGAAGAAGGCTGTCAGGCCACCGGCGGCGCAGACCTCCAGCGGTTGCTGACCGAAGACCATCGCTACGTCTTCACCCTGATTCAGAAGTTCCAAGCCGACAAGTTCAAGAAGTACCCGCAGCTCTCAGACCGCTCGGACATCATCGTCATCACCGACGAGGCCCACCGCAGCCAGTACGACTCGCTGGCTCGCAACATGCGGGACGCTCTGCCCAACGCCGCGTTCATCGCCTTCACCGGGACACCGCTGATCGCTGGCGAGGAACGGACCAAAGACGTCTTCGGCGATTACGTCAGCATCTACAACTTCAAGCAATCGGTCGATGACGGCGCGACCGTCCCGCTGTACTACGAAAACCGCATCCCTGAATTGCAGCTCACCAACGAGTTCTTCAAGGCCGAGATGGAAGGGATCATCGACGACGCCCTGGCGGAAATCGACGACGCCGAGAAGCAAGCGTCGTTTGAAAAGAAGCTCGAACAAGAGTTCGCCCGCGAATACCACCTCATCACCCGCGATGACCGCCTGGAAGCCATCGCCGTCGATCTGGTCGAACACTTCATGGGCCGCGGCTTCCCAGGCAAGGCGATGATGGTCTGCATCGACAAAGCCACGGCCGTGAAAATGCACGACAAGGTGCGGAAACACTGGCAAGCCGCCATCGCAGACCGCCAACAAAAGCTGGCGACGTTGAGCGGTGCCAAGGCGGACCAACTCCGCGACGAAATCGCGTACATGGAAGAGTCCGACATGGCCGTGGTCGTGTCGCAAGCACAGAACGAAGTCGATGACATGAAGCAGAAGGGCTTGGACATCAAGCCGCACCGCAAGCGGATGGTCGATGAAGACATGGAGGCGAAGTTCAAGGAGCCTGACGATCCCTTCCGGCTGGTCTTCGTCTGCGCGATGTGGATCACCGGTTTCGACGTGCCGAATATCTCGACCATCTACATGGACAAGCCGCTCCGCAGCCACACGCTGATGCAAACCATCGCACGAGCCAACCGCGTGTTCCCGGACAAGGAATGCGGGACCATCGTGGACTACGTCGGCGTCTTCAAGAACTTGAACAAGGCCCTGGCGATTTACGGCGACCCAACCGGCCGATCGACCACCGGCGGCGATGGTGACGGCGAACATCCGGCGAATCCCAAAGAGGCATTGGTCGAACGGCTGCGCATCGCGATCGCAGACACGGCCGCGTTTTGTGCCGGCAAAGGTTTCGACCTTGTGAAGATCCCCGAAGCTCAAGGCTATGATCGTGTCGCGTTGCTTGACGACGCGGTTGAACAACTCCTCGTCAACGACGAATCGAAAAAGGAATTTCGCAGCTTGGCCAGCATCGTCAGCCGGCTCTACAAGGCCATCCTGCCGGATGACGCGGCGGCGGCACTCGCCCCGCTGTGTGTCACCATCGCGGCCATTGCGAAAGACAAAGCTCTGCAACCGCCCGAAGTGGATATCTCCGGCGTGCTGCGACAAGTCGAAGACCTCTTGGACCGTTCCATCGCGGCCGAAGGCTACCTCATCGACATCGACCGAGCGAAACAACTGCTCGACCTCAGCCGCATCGACTTTGAAGCTCTGCAAAAGAAGTTTGAGCACGGCCGCAAACGAACCGAAGCCGCCACTCTACGCAACGCGGTCGAGCGACGGATTCACGATTTGATTCGGATGAACAAGACTCGCGTGGACTACTTGGCGGAATTCC
>JAYUFI010000090.1:0-7440 GCA_043738805.1 Planctomycetaceae bacterium
GATTGGCGTGCCGCCCGTTGGGACAACGAGCGGTTGCGCGGCGAAGTCAACGACCAGCGTGTGCGCGGGAATCTCTGGATCAACGAGCGTGTTGCCCGCTTCCTTCTGCGTGAGCGTGGCGGCCGTGACGGCCGGCGTGATGACTGCCGTCAGCGGTGCGACATTGACTCCGGTGAGCGTGCCGCCGAACGAGACTTCCAGTTGTTTGCCGTTCCAGAAGGTGACGGAGATGGTCGCTCCGGTCAGTCCGCTGATCGCCGTGTTGATCGCGGATTGAACGGCGGCTTGATCGGCACCGAGGTCGATTGCGGCTGTTGTGTAAGTCTGCCCGTCTTGTGTGAGCGCGAGCGTGAAGCTGCCGCTCTTGGCGTTTGTTTTGAGGACGACTTGCTGCGTTTCGGAACTCGGTGCGCGACCATGTTGTTCGCGTGACGGCAACGCGCGGCCACCCGGCAGCCCGCTGCTGTTGGTTGAGAAGTCGGGGATGTTTTCGAGTGCTCGCGCGGCGACGAAGTCGATGCGATAAACGGCGGCGTTTGGCGTTGATTTGGCCGTGTCGAAGACCACCGTCGAATTCCCAGTGCCAACGGCAGTGAAGGCGTTGAGTGCCGCTTGAATGTTCGCGGCTTGCGTGGTGTGCGACGCGGAGTAGTTGATTGGCGAAGAAGTTTCTCCGCCGACCTTGATCGTGAAACTGCCGGTCAGCGGCGCGACAGTCGGCGCGACAGTCAGTGTGAATTCATTGATGTTGCGACCGACGCGCGAGCCGATGAATTCGATGAACCAATCGCCCGGATCGCCGGTGACGGTCACCTGATTGCTACCGAGCACCGCGTCGAGCTTCGTTTGCACGACGGCAGCGGTCGCCTCGAACGGGATCGCGTCAGTCGTAAATGTCCCTTGATCGTTGAGTTGCAGTTTGAACGTACCGGTCGCTCCGTTCGCCTTGAGCTGCACTCGTTGCACTTCGCCGGTGGACGGAGTGCCGGAGCCGTAAGTCTCGACAATGACATCGCCGACATTGAAGTGCTCGGTCGCCGTGACGGGGCCGAGCGGCTGATTCTTCAAATTGCCGAGGAACGAGATGAAATAGCGATGCTGATTCGCGAGCTTTTGATCGAAGCGAACCGAGATGAATTGCTTGAGGTACGTGTCGATCTGGTTGGCGTTCGATCCCGCCGGAGCACCGGCGGTCAAGCCGAGGGCGTCGCCGAACGCGCGGCGGATGTAGCGGCGGTTGTTCAGAAGATCGTTCTGCACGAAGTTGACGTCGTGAATCGTCGTGCCGCCGACCGTGAGGTCGTAGCGACCGGTGTGTGCTTGCGGCGCGGTCGTCGATTGATACGGCGTCGTGAATCGCAACGCGTAGACCGCTCCGCCGCCGAGCGTGAACGGTTCGACTTGCTCGACGGTCGCCGGGACGTTCATCACTGGTGGACGCGGCGTTTCAATCGTGATGTATTTGATCTCGCTCTGTCCGGCATCCGCAGCCGTGAGTTGCTGGACCGTGGTCGTCGCGGCGGGGCCGGCCGTTGTGACGGTGAAGCTGTCGATCGCCGTTCCGGCGAGTGCTCCGATGAATTCGATCTGGAAGCCGCCGAGCTTCGTGCCGGTGACGTGAACGTTGTTCGCGCCGATGCCGTTGAGACTGCCGACCGTCAGTGCGATCGAACCGCGAAGCGTCGCGTCCCCTTCGTTGCCGCGCAGAACGAGGTTCGCCGTGTCGGTGCCGTGATGGAACGTCACTGTGCCAATCGTGTCGCTGAAGAGATTGAAGTCAAAGACGGCGTTCGTCTTCGTGACGACTTCTGGCTTCGTCGGCACCGTGATTCCGCGATTGATCGCGAGTTGTAGATCGCTGGCCGCGACGGTCAGTCCGTCGATGCCAATGAACGACGCGCCGTTTGCGTCCGCTTGCAATGCGGTGAAGGCTCGCGAGGCATCGGCCTGATCGGTCATCAGCGCGAGTGCGAAGTTCACTCCCGTCAGCGAAAAGCCGAGCGCGTCGCTCGTTCCGCCGCTGACGCCCGTGAAAGCGGAAAGATTGCTGCCGCCGATCGTCAGCAGATTGACGTCGATCTGCTCGCCATTTGAGAGCGTGACGTGGTCAGTGGACTTGTTGAGTTCAAACGCGCCGTTGACTTGGACGACGTCAAAGAGATTGATGTCAACGTTCGCGCGGGCTCGAACCATTTCCCCCTTGTCGCCGTCGAAGTCGAGCGTCACTGGTGCGCTGCCCGTTTGGATAACGAGCGGTGCGGCAGCAAGATCGAGCACGTCTTCGCCGGGGCTGGCCGTGTTGATCGCTACTTCGACATTGCTGGCGGACATCGTCAAGTTGTTGATGCCGACAAACGCGACGTTGCCAGCGGTTGCTTTGAGCGCGGTCCATTTCTTTTCGGGATCCGCGTGCGATGTCGCGATCATCAAGCCGAAGCCGACGTCAGTCGCTTGAAAGCCGAGTGCGTTGCTCGTGCCGCCGTTGAGTCCGATGAAGGCCGATGCGTGCGACGCACCGATCGTCAGCAGATCGACCGGCTCAGGAACGTAGGTGTTGCCGGGCGGCCCGGATTCGACGAGTTCGGCCCGCGTCTTGTCGATGTGATACGTGCCGACCGTTTGAAAGAAGTCGCCGACTTGCACGTTAAGCGTCCCTTCGACGCGCGTGACCGGGCCGTGGCTGCTGTCGAGGTCGAGCGAGAGCTTGTCGGTCGCCGACGTTCCCGTGCGAACGTCGATCGGATGATTCGCGAGATCGAGGAACGATCCGTCGGCCGAGGCCGGCCGCGTGATCTCAACCGTCAGGCCGGTGCCAGTGACATTGAGCAGATGACTGCCGACGAAGCCCGCTTCATCGGCGGTCGCTTTGACACTGAGCCACTTGCGATCGGGAGCGTTCGCAATGTGCTGCTGAGCGTATGCGACTCCGAATTCGAGTCCGCTGAGCGTCAACCCGATTGCGTCCGGCGTGCCTCCGTTGATTCCCGCGAACGCATTCAGATTCTTGCCGCCGATTGTCAGCAAGCTGACATCAACGGGATCGACTTCGCCGAGCACATGCACTTTGGAATCGGCGCGACGGAAGGCGAGGTCTCCTTCAATCGTCAAGAACTGTGTCACGGTGATAACGAGATGCCCGCTCGCTTCGGTCAGTTCGCCGTCGGCACCGTTCATGGTGAGCGTGATCGGCGTTCCGCCTGTCGGCACGACAAGCGGTTGAGCGGCGTAATCTACGACCAGCAGTTTCTCGGGGACGCCGGCAATCGTGATTGTCTCGCCGGTTTGAGCTTGAGTGAGCTCGGGGTCGACCGTCGTCGCAGTCACCGTCACGTCGAGACTGGCGACGTCTTGACCGGAGAGCGAACCTCCGAAGACGACGCTGAAACTGTTTCGCGTCCATTGGCCGACATGCACGTCGGCCCCGGCGAGGCTCGTAAACGCGGTGGCGAGCGCCGCATTGATCGCGATCGCGTCCGCACCGAGCGACAAGTTGTCGGTCGTGTACGTCGTGCCGTTGTACGTCAGGCCGAGCGTGAACGAGCCGGTTGTTGCCTTCGTGATGAGATCGACTCGCTGCTCTTCGGCCGTCGGTGCGGCCCCGTGTTGTTGGCGCGTGGGACGTACCGAGGCAAGGAGTAGTTCGCTGCTGTCGGTCGTGAAATCGGGAATGTCTTCGAGGTTGCGAGCGTTGAGGAAGTTCACTCGGAAGACACGCGTCTTGTTGTCGGGCGATGGTGAGTCCACGAAGCTGACCGACACATTGCCAGTTCCGATGGCCGCGAGCGATTCGAGCGCGGTGACGATGTTCGCGGCAAGCGTGGCATTGTCGGCGGAGTACGCGATGGGCGCAGATGTTTCACCGCCGACTTCAATCGTGAATGTGCCGCTGGGTGCGGGGACGTCGGCAACCGCTTTGAGTTGCAGCAGATCGACATCTTCGCCTTCCAGTGAGCCGCCGAACGTGACATCCCAAACGCCCGTTGTGTTCGCCGGACTCGTCACTGTGAGGCTCACGCCGGTCAGCGATGACAGAGCCGTGTTGAGCGCGGCTGCGACGGCAGAGGCGGTCGCGTCGAACGGCAAATCGGTCGTTGTGTAACGGACGTTGTTGCGTTGAAAGCTCAGCGAGAAGTGGCCGGTTTGGCCGTTGCCGTCGAGCGTCACTCGTTGTGTTTCCGATCCGATACCGACGACGCTCGGTGTCGCGGGAGTCGCGACCGTCGAACCATCTTGCGAGCGGTGGATGGTCGCAGCAGCGGTCGTCGGAGTGATCGCGACGTTGAGCAAGTTGATGTTCTGACCGGCCAGCGATCCGCCGAATTCGATTACGAACGTGTGACCCGATTGACTGACGACTTGCACGTTCGCCCCGGCGAGCGTTGTGAACGCCGACGCGAGCGCCGCGTTGATCGTCGATTGATTGGCGTTCAAGTTGATCGCGGCGGTCGAGTAGGTTGTCGCGCCGATCTTCACGCTGAGCACGAACGAACCGGCGTGTGCGGCGGTTTCAAGCGTCACTGTTTGACGTTCGGCGATTGACGCTTTGCCGTCTTGGCGAGTGCTCGTGGCGACTTTCACGTTCGTCAGTCCGCTGACATTCGCGCTGACGTCACCGACGTTGGTCGTCGCTTTGCCGCTGATGTAGTTGATGCGGAAAGTCTTCGTATCAGGTGAGAGCGATCCCCCTTCAAACGTCACGCTGACGTTGCCCGAACCGATCGTGTTGTTGGCTGCGAGCGCCGATCGAATGTTGCTCGCCAGCGTCGTTGTATCGGACGAGAAGCTGATCGGCCCTGACACTTGGCCGCCTGCCGTCAGCGTGAACGTTCCCGATCCGACAGCCGAATTGGCTTCCGCGTCGACCTTCAGCGGCTGAACATCGCGTCCCGCCAGTGAGCCGCCAAAGGTGACGTCCCACACGCTGGCGGCCGTGCTCGTAACAGTCAGCTTCGCTCCGGCCAAACCGGCGACCGCTTTGTTCAGAGCCGTTTGCACGGTGGCGGCATCCGCATTGAGCGGCATCGTCGCCGTCTTGTAAGCGATGCCAGCGTTCGTAAACGTCAGTGTGAAAAGACCTGTTTGACTGGCGGCGACATTGATCGTGACTCGCTGTGTTTCGGAGTTATCGGCGGAACCTGAAGTGCCGACGCGCGTGCTGATTGGAAGATTCTCCACCTGCAAGCCGGCTTTGTTGCGGTAGTAGTGCGCGTAGGTGCCAGAGACGCCGGCATCCGGCGCAAGCAATCGCACCGTGCCGCCCCCTTCAAACGTGTTCGTGACGCTCAAGCCTTGAATGCTCTGACCCTTCAGGTCGCCTTTGAGCGAGATGTAGTAGCGGTGCATTCCGACAGTCGTTTGATCGAACAACACCGAGACATTGTCTTTTGTCGTGCCGAGTAACTTCGCGAGTCCCTCGCTGAGATACCGCGCGTTGTTATCGACGTCGTTGTTCACAAACCGCAGTGGCTCCGCCTTGCGGCCGAGATGCAGTTGGTAGAACTGCTTCGAGGCATACGGCGTCGTGAACTCAATTGCGAAGACATCGCCAGTGCCGAGCTTCGCGACGTTGGTGGTTACAACGCTGCTGGTCACCAGCGTTGGTGGTCCGGGATTCGTGAACGTGACGGTTTGAATCTCCGAACGACCGGCTTCGGAATCGGTCGTCGTGGTGACGTTCGCGGTCGCATTGGGAGGGATCGTCGAGGCCGTCAAGCCGGTGACGTTAATCCCCGCGAGCTGTCCGTTGAGTTCCACATGGAAGCCGCTCGCCTTCGATCCCGTGACGCTGATGTTCGCGCTGCCTATTCCTCGCAGTCCGCCAACCGCCGTCGTGATCGCCGCGCGGATGTCGGCGTCAGATTCGGTCCCCATCAGCGTGAAGCTCTTCGACTTGCCCGCGAAGCCGAACGTCACTGTGCCGAGCGTGCCGCTGTTGATTGCAACGTCGTAAACGGTGTTCGTCTTCGTGAGCGTCGGCGGTGTCTCGACTTGTTGCACTGGGACGGTCGTTTCGACGTTGCTCATCATCGACCCCGTCGGCACACGCTGCTCGCTGATCGTGAGGTACTTGATCTCCGTTTGCCCTGCGTTCGCAGCGACCGTTTGCGTGACGTTGCTCGATGCGGTCGGTGCGGTGATCGTGATCGTCAAATCGGCGACGTTGTGGCCGGCCAGCGCGCCGATGAACTCGATCTTGAAACCGTTCGTCTTGTCGCCGGTGACTTCGACGTTGTTCGCTCCGATGCCGGTCAGGTTCGCGATCGTCAGCGCGATCCGTTGACGCAGGACGAGATTCCCTTCTGTGCCGGTCACCGCGAGCGTCGTGGTGTCGCCGCCGTAATTGAAGGTCAGCGTGCCGACAGTTCCCGTGAAGAGCTTGAGGTCATAGATCGTGTTGGTGGTCGTCGTGGAACCGGGCGTTGCCGGGACTTTGACACCGCGATTGACCGCCACTTGAAGATCGCTTGCCGCGACGTTGAGGATGTCGAGTCCGTCGAAAGCCGCGCTGTCGGCAGTCGCTTGCAGCGATGTGAAGTGATGCGTGTGGTTCGCCTGATCGACGATCAACGCGAGTCCGAAATTCGCGCCGCCCAGCGACAGGCCCACTTTGTCTTGGTCTTCAAAGTGGATTCCCGCGAAGGCGGTGACATTGGCTCCGCCCAGCGTCACGAGATCAGCGTTGATTGTGCTGCCGTCGGACAGCTTGACCGTGCCGCGCGACTTGACGAACTCAAAGCTGCCGTTGACCGAGAAGAAGTCGAACAGATTGACGTCCACGTCCGCCTTCGCGCGAACCAGTTCGCCAAGTGCTCCGTCCATGTTCAAATCGAGCGATGCACCGGGGCCGGTCGAGACAGTCAGCGGGGTCGCCGAGAAGTCGAGCACTTCTCCCTTCGATGCGTGATTGATATCGACTTCGAAGTTCGAGGCGGAGACCTTCAGGCCGTCGATTCCGACGAACGACACATTGCCCGCCGTCGCGCTCAGCGACGTCCATTGCCGGCTGTGATCGAACATGTCGGTGTTGAGCGCGAGCGCGAAGCTGACGTCGCTCGCCTTCAATCCGAGTTCATCGGCGGTGCCTCCATTGAGTCCCACGAAGGCATCGACGTGCGACGCGCCGATCAGCAGTTGATCAACAACTGCCGTTTCTGGTGTGGTCGCGGCCGATGGGCTGCCGGGTGCGGGCAACGGCTGAGCGACGGTGACATCCGCCGTCGTCTTATCAAAATGAAAGCCACCCGAAACTTGGAAGAAGCCATCGACGTTGAGGTTCACGTTTCCTTCAACGCGCGTGACCGGTCCGGCGGAGCTATCCATATCGAGCGTGATCGTTGAGCTGGCGGCGGTCCCGGTGCGAACGTGAAGCGGATCGGCAAAGAGGTCGATGAACGTGCCGTCCACCGCCGGTCGAGTGATCTCGACACTCATGTTCGTGCC
>JAYUFI010000091.1:0-2820 GCA_043738805.1 Planctomycetaceae bacterium
AATCAAAGTCGATCGGAAGTTCTACAAGCTGATCGCCTCGGACAAGCGGACTAATGTGGCCGGGTCGCGCGGGCAAGTCGTCACCCAAAAAATCGAAAAGTACGACCGGCATGAACTCAAGGAAGGTGACACGCTCAAGAGTGGCGACCTCGTCGAAGTCGAATTAGAAATCGACAGCAAGAACGACTACGAGTACTTGTTGTTCGAGGACATGAAAGCCAGCGGCTTCGAGCCGGTCGAAGTCCGCAGCGGCTACAACGGCAACGACATGCATGCCTACGTCGAATTCCACGACGAACGAGTCGCCTTCTTCGTGCGAGCACTCGCTCGCGGCAAACACAGTCTCTCCTACCGCTTGCGAGCCGAAATCCCCGGCAAGTTCAGCGCCCTGCCAACGAAGGCATCTGCCATGTATGCGCCGGAACTCAAAGCCAATTCAGACGAGATCAAGCTGCTGATTGAGGATTGATGGCTCTGCCTACTTCGCTCCCTTCTGTCAAAAATCTCTCTTGAACAAAAGCAACGAAGAGAGGCGAGAGATGTCAGCCATGAAATCATTCTGGAACATTGTGGACGTTCTGGCTTATGCAGATCAATTTCGTGACTGGGCGTGATCGGAAAATCGCTGCCGAATCAGTTCCATGCGGCTGCGATTGACTCCCAAGTCGCCGTGGCCGACGCGCGATGCGGAGCGGAAGTGGATCGTTTGCTCGTTGGGGACGATGAAGAACTCCACGTCATCGACGAAGCGAAACAGCGCGCTGCGGAATTCGGCGTGTAAGTAGTCGGGGCGCTCGGTGATGATCGTGACTCGCGGCATTTCGGCGAGTACTTGCCTCAGGCAATCCAGCGAGTCTTCTGCTGGCAATGAACTCGCGATCGGTTCGATGCGATGTTGGTCGTCGTCCGCCTGAGTCGATACGCAATTGGGGGACGTCGGGCAGGGAGTCAAATGGCCGTCATGAACCCCCAAGTTCGCGGGCCGTCGGCCCGTCAGGCTCAAGAGAGACAAGCTCAAGATCGGTAACGCCAGCAGCGTGAAGATGAGCAGCACGATTCCTCTTTTGTGTTTCATAATGCCACCGTCAAACAACCCCCACCGAGCTTGTCTCGATGGAAACGGGCCTTTGCACTACGAGTTCCACGTCGTGCAAAAGCCCAAACACCACCGAGACAAGCTCGGTGGTGTTTGTGTCAATGTCCCCCGCATGCCGTGTCACTCAGGTCTTCGATTGAGATCGCTGACAAGCCGCGATGGCGAGACTGCACCAGCCGATCAGGAACATCACTCCGCCGATGGGCGTGATTGCGCCCAAGGCTTTCACTCCGGTCACCGCCAGCACGTAGAGGCTGCCGGAGAACAACACGATCCCCAATAGAAACGACCAACCAGCGATTGTCAGCGATCGCCGTGAGCCGTCGCGGGCCAACAATCCGACCGCCAGCAATGCCAACGAGTGCGTGAGTTGATACTCGGCCCCGGTTTTGAAGTCTTGCAGGTACTTCCAAGTGGCCGGCACGGTCAGGCCCGCGATCGTGCGCATCTCGTCGGGCGAATAAACGTTCTTGAGCACTCGATCCAAGCCGTGAGCGCCGAACGCTCCCAACGCGACACCAAACCCCGCGAAGATCGCGCCGCTCGTGAGCCAGAACTTTGCTGAAGACATACGCGCCTCTTCTGTGCGTTGTGTTTGTAGGACGGGCACTCTTGCCCGTCCTACAAACTTGTTCTTGTTTGACGCTACGTACTCAACTTGCCGCCGAGCACTTTGACGAAGGCGGCCAACCATGCGGGATGACCGGGCCAGGCGGGTGAGGTCACCAAGTTGCCATCGACATGGACTCCGTCGATGGCCGTTTCGCGATAGAGACCGCCTGCCAGAGTGACCTCAGGAGCACACGCGGGATACGCCGTGCAGCTTCGTCCAGCGAGGACTCCCGCAGCCGCGAGCAGTTGCAGGCCGTGACAAATCGCGGCGATCGGCTTCATTTCGTCGGCGAAGTGTCGCACGATGGACAGGACTTGTGGGTTCAGCCGGATGTATTCGGGCGCTCGGCCGCCGGGAATGATGAGACCGGCGTAGTCGCTCGGCTGAATCTCGGCAAACGTGGCATTCAACGAAAAATTGTGTCCTGGCTTTTCGGAATAAGTCTGGTCCTCTTCGAAGTCATGCACGGCGGTACGAATCGTCTCGTTCGATTTCTTGCCGGGACAGACGGCATGCACCGTGTAGCCAATCATCTGCAATGCTTGAAACGGGACCATGACTTCGTAGTCCTCGACGAAGTCGCCAGTGAGCAGTAGCAGTTTGGGAGCGTTTATCATGAAGTTGTCTCTCAGAGCAAAACGAGATGAGGCGGATTCAAAACATCAAAGACATTTTTTCTGCAAGATTGTGGCGCGACACTCCGCGTCGCGATTCACGGCGCGGAGCGTCGTACCACAATGCAGCAGGATTGTGGTCGCCCCACCAAAGCCGGGCAACCAGTGGCCGATCGAAGCGACTGAGGCGATTCGTCAACACGTGTTGCCACGAGCGGTGCGCGATGGCTGGCAAAGGAGTTAGAAGAAGCTCCGATGCTTGACGTTGCACTGCGGCAACATCGGGTTTTCGTACAGGACTGATGCGGCTCGTTGACCTTACGATTTTTTTCGAGATCGCTTTCTAGCTGACGGCTCAACGAGTTACGTATCGAAACACTGACGCTCGCGTAAATTTCCTGAAGCGTTTTGAGCAATTGGCATTCAGCTCGCTTAACACCCTTCCCAACAAACACGACGCAAACAACTGCGTCAAACGCCTCAACAACATCCGTTTT
>JAYUFI010000092.1:0-2818 GCA_043738805.1 Planctomycetaceae bacterium
TCACCTCATCCAAGACGATGTGAAGACCTCGTCACCAGAAACATTCCGCGACGAGTGGAACCGACCTTCGACCGCAACCAACAAGCCTGATGTCGCAGCGAATGTTGCCAACATCACCAGCACACCGCCGGTTCGTCCCATCGCTCGGCCAATGTGGACGCCGCCCAAGGAAAAGTGGCACGTCAAAGATGGTTTGCCAATCCTGCAACGACTGTTTACTGCGGCTCGTGAGTCTGAATCATTTCCCAAACTCGGCGGCGCGATGGCGGTACTGGCTCTCGTGTGGTTTCTGAGCTGGCTTTTCAGTCCAGGTGAAAGCGGTCCCCAGCTTTTCAAAGCAACCGGCCTCGTGACGTTCAATGACAAACCACTGCCGAATGCCAGCGTGATTTTCAATCCGACTTCAGCACTCACACCGTCAGCCAAACAGTCCGGAAAACTGGCCACGGGACGCACCGACCAAAGCGGACGCTTCGTCCTCTACACCGACCAGCGTGCTGGCGCACTCCCCGCCGACTACACCGTGATGATCATCGCCACCGAGGAGGTTCCTGCTGCCGCTCAACCGCAGCGCGATCTTCTGCAACGACCTCCGGAACTGAAACCCGGCGAGCGACCAACCCTGCCCAAGCCACCAAAATCTTTGATCCCTGAAAGATATACGACCTGCAAAGAAAGTGGTCTGTCATTTCCTGTCAGCGACACGAAGGGGAACTACTTCGACATCAAACTTACCGGCGAACCTCCAGCGAAACAAACGCCGTAGCAGGTATCGGGTGGGGCCAACTACCATCGGCTCCCGCAAACGAGGATTTCTGACACTGTTCCGGCGAAGTCGCTGGTCGCCAACAAATGCACGCCCGGCAAGTTGCCGCGCCGAGCGTCCTTCAGTCCTTTGATCGTCGCGAGGTGGCCGCTCAGTTCGGATTGCTTCCAGACGGCGGCAGGGATTTGCGAGACGAGGGTAAATCGTTGATTGAGCATTGTCCCACTGACGGCAAAAAGACGAGTCCAATTTCGACCGGAAATTGGATATGCTGCTGACGCGAACTGGCAACTGATGAACCATTCGAGGACAAGGCCATGAAACTCGGAGAGATCGAAACGCGGCTGGTGAAGCTGGAAAAGGTGGTCTCGCAACTCAAGTCTCAAGCGAGCAAATCATCGGGCAAACGGAATCGTTGGTGGGTGACAGACGCCGGACGATTCGCGGACGATCCGGTGTTTGACGAGATCGTGGAACTCGGCCGCGAATACCGGAAGTCGTTGGGGCCAAAGCGTCGGAAGGGGCAACGTGCTGATTCTTGATACCGACGTTCTGACGATCATCCAACGCCGGCGCGGCATCGAGTACACGCGATTGGTCCGCCGACTCAACCAAGTTGATGACGACGTGGCCGTGACCATCGTCAGCTTCGAGGAACAAATGCGCGGCTGGCTGACCTACATTGCCCGCGCGAAGAACGAGGCTCACGAGATTGAAGGCTATGCTCGGCTGAAAGCTTTGCTGGAAGATTTTCAGACTCGACCGGTCTTGGACTACGACGCCAAGGCCACCGTCGCGTTCCGAGAATTCGTTTCGCAGCGAGTCCGCATCGGAACGATGGACCTCAAGATCGCCGCAATCGCACTATCTCACGACGCTCTTCTGATTACGCGCAATGTGCGCGACTTCGTGAAGGTGCCGGGGTTGCAAGTCGAGGACTGGACCGTGGAGTCGCTTGGCTAAAGTGTGTCATAGTCGGCGTCTTCCTCGTTGTCCCAAATTTCGCGCAGAGCTTTCTCGGAGGCCGACAACCAGTCTCGAAGGTGATCGGCTTCGCTGCTCGAATTCAATCCGGCAGTCGGAATGGCAAGCGGAAACTCAGCCCGGGACGCTTGTCGGACTTGCTCGTCCTTCGTCACTTCCTCAGTAGTCAGTGGACGATCACGAAAAACGCGTTTGATTTTCTGACTCATGGCAATCTCAATCAAAACGGCTTCGGGAATTCGTCAGCAGTGATCGTGATCCCGGCTAGCGAGCAGCCTGCACGTCTTGAGTCCCCTCGAACTCGGCGAGTTCTTCGTGGAGCCGCGAAATCATCTTGCGGATTCCGGCTTTCGTCAGCCCTTTGGTCGGGACTGGGGTGTCGCGTTGGAGACGGGCGAGCCAGTCTTCCAGGTGTCGCAGTTCCTCTTGGGCTTTGTCGTATTCTTGAGCATTTGAAATCATCGCTTCGCCTTAAGCGTTCGACGCGGTGCCTGCTGTCAGTTTCACGCCGAGCACGCCTGCGAGTCGATCGGCTGTTTCCAGATGGATGTCACGCTCGCCAGACAAGAATCGCGAAACAACCAGCGGAGACACGTTCGCTTTTACCGCAATTTCGTCGGCCGACTGAATGCTTTGTCGAATCGCGTTTCTCAGGGCGTCGCTCAATGGATTTGAGCCGCTCGTTTTGATGGCGGGTGGAAACTCAGCCTGCACGGAGTTGCGGATTCGCTCATCCCTTGCCGCTTCATCAGCGGTGAGTGGACGTTCGCGAAAATTTCGTTCGATTTTTGGGCTCATGATCATCTCATTCAAAATGGTTCAGGGACTTCATAGGCGGTCACAACCCGAATCATGTCTTCGTCAATCGCTTCGTACACAACGATGATGTATTGCCCTTCCAAGGTGTAGCCCCAAAGGCAGGGAAGCCCGCTGGAGTTGCTGTGACCTTCGCTCGTGGGATTCTCCAACACTTCTTCGACGTCATCGATGGTCAAACCATGCTCGGCAATGTGTTCGACGTTGCCTTCGATATCGTCAGGATCGTCCCAAAGGATGCGAAAGAAGTCC
>JAYUFI010000093.1:0-2808 GCA_043738805.1 Planctomycetaceae bacterium
CCGGGGACTTGCAGCACGCGGCCCATCTCGTCGTCCACCAAATCGCCCTTCGGTCCCGTCTGACGCGGCCAAAGAAAAAGCGTCTTGGCGAACAGTGGATCAAGTTCCTCGCGAAGAGCGAGGAAGGTTGAAGCGGCGTGAGGTGCGTTGTCCTCTGTCTCACCTGACTTGCCGAGTTGCGCCGCGATCACACGCGCGGCAAACTGCTCGGTCTCTTCGCCGTGCGAGGCGTCCTTCGTCAGCCCCTTGGCCTGCGCGGTCTTGGCGAGTTCCTCCAGAACGTACCAGTTGAAAGCCGGTGTGGCTTGATCGAAGAGTTCATAGTTGACGACCCCAGCACGTTCGCGCCAGAGCTTCGCGCGCTGCACGATGACGGCGTTGAGCATCTCGCCCGCGAAGGTGCGGTGTTTGGTTCCCAACGCTTCCAACGACTGATGCCAGATCGTGGCCGGCAATGACTCCTTGATTTGCAAGACTTCGGCGACGTCCGTGATCGCACCCTGCGCTTGCAACTCGCGGGCGATGGCCTGAGTCAGTTCTTGCACGTCCTCCAACGATGGATTGCGAGCGAGCCAACGGCCGAATCTTTGTTCCATCAGCCGCAACGCGCTAGCGTCCGGTTCACTTGAATCTCCCGAAAACCGGTCGCTAGCGCGATCCGGCTGATCTTTCAAATCACCGGCGTGACGCAATCGGGCGGTCGTCTCGTCGATCGTGTACCGCACGAGCAGCGGGCCAAGCTCTTTTTCAAATTCGCGATAACGACGCAGCGACAACTCTCGCAGCGCTTCGTCGAATCTTTCGAGCGCGTGCTGAGCGGTGTCGTTCAACAGACTGGCTCGCTCGTCTTCGGGTGTGGCTCGTTGCAGAAAGCCGCGAGACTCCAACAAGTTCAACACGACATCGGTCTGATGCGCCGCCTCGTTGAATCGCAACACGCGCTTCGGCCAGAGTTCTTTCGGGCGGAAGTTCACGAACGTCTCGACCATGTCCAGCGGAGCGGGGTCGGTGGGCGTGTCGGCTCGGCCGGCTTTGCCGATGACCGATTCCACTTCGGGGAAGCCGCGCAAGAGTGCATCGCGAGCTTTCAAGTCGTCGGCCGATTGCGTAACGCTGGCACGCGGGACGGAGATGGGCATATCGAGCGTCGTTCCCTCGTCCAACGCGGGCATGAACGAGACTCCGATCTTCGGGAAGTGAAACGCCCACAGCCCGATCCAGAAGAGCGTCGCCAGCGACAAGAGTTGCCATTTCGCGCCGCGCGTAAACAGGACCGTCAGCGACACGACCAATCCGAATGTGATCAGAAACGCTGTCTCCCAAGCGTCCTCGGAAGCTCCCATGCCGACGATCGCCTGCAACGGAAACATCCCCGCCGCGAGCACCAGCAACACCGCGAAACCCCACATCACCAGATTGCGTCTCGGCAGCGCCCACGTCAGCAGCGGTTTGTAGATATGGATGAAGCTGCGCACGATGGCGTTCTCTTCTTCGCCGCGCAGCCGGCCTTTCAGAAACGTCGGGATCAGCGCCGGCACGACTGTCACCGAGATGAGCGCCACGCCGATCAACGCGAAACTTTTGGTGAACGCCAGCGGATGGAAATACTTCCCTTCGCGGCCACTGAGCATGAACACGGGGACGAAACTCAGCAGCATGATGAGCACGGAAAAGAAAATCGGCCGTCCGACCGTGCGGCAGGCGGGGATGATCAACTCCGTGATGTCGCCAGTGACTTTGTTGTCGCCGAAGTGGTCTTTCAGCGTGTGCGTGGCGTTCTCGACCATCACGATGGCCTGATCGACGAGGATGCCGATCGAGATTGTCAGCCCAGCCAGCGACATAATGTTGGCTTGAATGTCGATGATGTGAAACGTGCGCAGCAGCCACGTCGTCAAGAACGAAAACAGCACGGCCAGAGGCAATGTGACGCAAATCACGAACACGCTCCGCACATGCGTCAGGATCAGCAGAATGGCCACCGAGGCGATCAGCATCTCGTGCCACATGACTTCGACCAGCGTGTGGATCGCTCCGTGAATCAACCGCGTGCGGTCGTAGGCCGGGACGATGTGGACTCCTTCGGGCAAGCCGGGCTGCAACTCCTGAATCTTTTCTTTGACTCGTTCAGTGACGGTCAGCGGGTTCTGGCCGTGCCGCATCAGCACGACACCGCCGGTGACTTCGTTGCCGTCCTTCTCGTACACGCTGCGTCGAAACTGCGTCCCCAACAGCACACGCGCGACGTTGCTGACGTAAATCGGAGTACCGTTCACTTCTTTGATGACAGTGGATTCGATGTCGGCCTGACCTTTGATCCAACCGACGCCGCGGACGATGTACTCGGCGTTGTTCTTTTGAATGACGCCGCCGCCCGCCGGGACATTGCTCCGCGCGACCGCCGCATACAGTTCGCCGAGCGTGATGCCATAGGCTCGCAGTGACTCCGGCCTCGCGTCGATCTGATACTCCATTGGCACCCCGCCGACGATCGCGACATCCGCGACACCCGCCGCCGCGGTCAACTGCGGTGCGATGTAGAACTTGTTGAGCGCCCACAACTTGGACGGGTCAGTGGATGACGGAGTTGGGAAGGGAGAAGCGTCGGCGCTCTCTGTCTTGGCCTTGGGGTGCGGATCAACTTCGACCGTGTACCAAAAAATCTGCCCCAGCGCCGTTGCATCGGGCGCGAGATACGGCACGACTCCCGCCGGCAAGTAGCCTCCGGCTTGGCCCAGCTTTTCGGTGACTCGTTGCCGAGCGAAATAGAAGTCGATGTTGTCGTGAAAGATGATCGTGATCATCGAG
>JAYUFI010000094.1:0-7402 GCA_043738805.1 Planctomycetaceae bacterium
GACCACTTGGAAGCTGTTGAAGTTTGCGATTGTCGTGTTGCCGGGAAAGATTGCCGCGTTTCCGTTGGTGAAGTGGGTCTTGAAGAGCTTCCCGTTCTTGTTGTTCCGCCGCTTCTTGTTGACTCCATTGGTCGCAACAGTGGTACTCTGGAAAGTGCTGCCGGCCTTCGGCGTTTATGAACCACTCAATCGCTGGTGGGGATCGGCGATCTTCTTCTCGTCACTGCTCGCGTTCAATTCGCGCTTCGGTCGCGACACCGAAGAGCTGACTCGCGAGTTCGTCGCACGCACGTGGTATCGCATCCGCGTGCATCTCGTGGTCGGCCTCTTCACATTAATCGTCGATGCGTTTCGCTGGTTGATGGATGGGCTCGAACGTTTGCTGTATGCCGTCGATGAGTGGCTGAGATTTCGCAGCGGTGAGAGCAGTATCACGCTCGGCGTGAAAGCGATCCTCGGACTCGTCTGGGGTGTCGTTCGTGGAGTCATTCGTTTTTGCGTGACGTTGTTGATCGAACCGCAGATCAATCCGATCAAACATTTTCCCGTGGTCACGGTCTCGCACAAATTGGTATTGGGGACGCTGACGATCCCGCTCGCGACCCTGCTAGAAAAAATCTATGACCGACCGACCGCGTACACGATCACCGGCTTGATTCTGTCTGGCATCCCTGGCGTGTTCGGCTTCCTCGCGTGGGAGTTCAAAGAGAACTGGCGACTGTACGCGGCGAATCGACGCTCCACATTGCAACCAGTTTTGGTCGGGCATCATGGCGAGACTCTGTTGCGACTGCTCCGTCCTGGCTTTCATTCGGGAACGATTCCGAAGTTGTTCGCTTGCCGTCGTCGAGCGGCTCGTCAGGTGGTCAAAAACCAGAAAGTGAATAAGCAGGCCAAATTCGCAGAGAAGCTGCACCACGAAGCGGAGAGCGTGCGGCACTTCGTCGAACGCGAATTGCTCGCGTTGTTGAGCGAAAGTCGCTCATTTTGCGAACGATCCTTGTCCGTTGGACGAGTCGATATCGCGACTAATCGACTGCTCGTGACGCTTAACAATCAGAACCATCCGCATGAAGCCATGCAGATTGAGTTCACCGAACAATCCGGTTGGCTCATGGCTCGCGTCCCTGATCAAGGTTGGCTTCGACAACTGCCCGACAACGATCGTACGATCTTCCGAGCCGCATTGGCCGGACTCTACAAGCTCGGCTCTGTCGGTTTGGTCCGCGAACAAATCGAAAGCCACCTCATCGCAGCCTCCAATCACGAACATCATCCCTACGATATTTCTTCCGCTGGCTTGGTCGTCTGGCCGCAACACAACTACGCCGCTGAAGTGCATTACTCGTTGGAAGAGTATCCCACCACCGTCCCGCGCCCACGCTCGTTGGCTCGCACTACGGGGCTCACGCTGCTTCCATTGGCGGCCATCGTGTATCGTGAAAATCCGCTGAACTGGAATGACTGGAAATCTTTCTGGGAGGCAGAGCAATCGCCGTCACCCGGCCCGATCAAATTGCTGCCAGAGATTGAGTTACTCAGATAGCCTGAGACCGATCGCGATTTGCTGAACGGGACGGTGTCAGCCCAATGGCACGGTGTGCCATTGGGGCCAAAAGCGTGTCGATACTCGCAAGAGAGCCTGGAACATTTTTCGATAAGCCGTGTTGAATGTGTCGTCCGAAATCCGTTCTTGCCTGTTGGACGCTCGTGTTGCGGCCAGTTTGCTTGCCAAAGGCATCCATCTGGATTATTCACGGTCTCATCGAACTCTGCCACGAAGTTTAAGAAGCGCTGTTATGACGATCCCGTTCGACGAGATTCCTGAGACCGAAGCCGAGATGCCTGTCGTTGTTAGCGAAGAGAGTTCGCTGGCTGCGGTGAAGTTGGCAGTCGCTCGCGTTCCTCAACCGCTGGCCACGGTCATGAGTGCGCCCGAAGTGACGCGACTGGAACAACCGGTATTGCCGCCGGAGATCGCGGAAGTTGTGACCTCGTTCCGAGAAGAGTGGGAAGCCGGTTTGCGTCCGCAGATCGAAGACTTCTTGGAGGATGCTCCGAGTGGGTTGCGCGACAAATTGCTGTCGGCGCTGTTGCGTGTCGAACTGATTTTCCAAGCGGATTCGGGTGAGCCGCTGTTTCTGTTTCGGAAGCAATACTTTGAACGCTTTCCGAAACACAAGATGTTGGTTGATCGGCTCATTGCTGAAGTTGATGGGCAAGATCCGGTCCGCGAAATGAACATCGCGACCGTCAGCCTGACGGAGACTTACAAGCAAGACGGCAGCAAGTCGGACGAAGTGGGCGATGACTCACTCACGCTCGGTGCGAAGCCGACGTTGGGACGATTCACGCTGCTTGAAGAACTCGGTGCCGGAACCGGTGGGCGAGTCTTTCGGGCTCACGACCCGAAGCTCAGCCGCGATGTGGCGATCAAGGTGCCGCATCCGGATCGCATCAAAACGCCGCATGACATCGAACGCTTTTTACGAGCGGCGCGAGCAGCCGCTCAATTGCGACACGACAACATCTGCCCGATCTACGAAGTCAGCGATGTGCCCGGCCAATACTTCGTCGTTATGGCGCTGATCAAAGGAAATTCGCTGTGTCATCATCTCATCGAACACACTCGCTTGCCAATTCGCCAATCGCTGCTGATTGCCAGATTGATCGCGAGCGCGATGCAAGACGCACATCAACGAGGGATCGTGCATCGCGATCTGAAGCCGGAAAACATCCAGATTGATGATGAGCGACATACTCCCGTCATCATGGATTTCGGCGTCGCTCATTTCGATCAGCCCGACAGCCCACAACTGACTCAAGCGGGACAACTTTTCGGCACGCCGTACTACATGTCGCCGGAACAGGCGCTGGGCGACACGGACGAAGTGGGTCCAGCCAGCGACATCTATTCGCTCGGTGTGATCCTCTACGAAATGCTCTGCGGCGTTCGACCGATCACCGGTCGGACGGTGGGCGAAGTCTTGGCCAACTCGCATTACCAGCAGCCCATTCACCCCAGCCAACATCGACCACAGGTTGATGCCGAGTTGGCAAATGTCTGCCTGAAAGCGATCGCCAAATCAACGACCGATCGCTTCGCGACGATGACCGAGTTCGCGAAAGCGATCTCCGTCTGTTTGAAACGCGCTTCGTAATCGCAGGTTCGGTTTGCTCGAAATCACTGTCCACCGATGAGCATGGCGGGTGGATAGCCGCGACCGAGTTCCGTCAGATCGGTCAACGAAATCACAACGGGCGGTTTCTTGGACTGAGTCGTGTCGATGACCGCTTCGAGTCGCGTGAACGGGCCGGCTTCATCGAAATAGCCGATGGATTGCACGCGATAGATGCCGCCTCGTGCGGTGACGTAACGATCGAGTTGTTGCATCGTCGGGAGGTCGGTCAAGTTTTCGATGACCAGCCAACCGGCGGTTGCTCGTGCGCCGGTCGCATCGACATAAGCATCGCCACCGGCTCCTTGGCGTGCGGCCATGATGGAACTGGCGAGCGATTCGGTCACACCGGGAATCGTCAGCAACGTTTCGTAGCGAGCTTGATTGATGTTGATGCGACCGTCGATCACGGTATCGGTCGAAGTGGTCAACGTGTCGAATAGCAGTGGCAGATAGCCGGCCATGTCGCTGCCATTCGATGACCAGGGGCTCGACAACGTTTGCTGAGTTTTATTGATCGTCGCGGTCGTGGTCGCACCGATCAATTCATAAAGCGAGGTCACTTGCCGTTTCGATCCTTGAGAAAGGTCCATGCCGCCGCGAGTCACCGGAGCACTGCCTCCGCCGCCGATCGCGGCACCGACCGCCTTCGCTACTTGTTGAACTTGTTGCGTTGGGTTCGATCCCGTGCCGACGCCGGTGGAACTGGCGGTTGATCCTGAACCGACACCTGATGATCCACCTGTCGAAACGCCTGAGGAGCCGCCGGTCGAAACGCCCGATGAAGTCTTTGAACTTCCTGAGTTGCTTCCTCCGCTGCTGGAACTACTCGGACTGGAGCCGCCGCTGGCTGATCCTGATGCTTGTCCGGTGCTCGTTGTCGGTGCGGCAGTCATGCGATAAGCGATGACGAATTGAGCGACCGTGGAATCAAACGACTCTTCGAGCGAGTCGTACAAAGTGGCGAGGTCATTGCCATTGATGTTGATGCGCGGTGTACCGTCCGACTGCAAATTCTTTTCGCGACCGAAGACCGTCAGATAAGCGGACCAGCCCATCTGCAACGTGCCGTCTGCGTTGTCGGGGGGATAACTCACATCGCCATCGTTCTCATTCGGGTCGAGCAGTCCGTTGCGGTTCACGTCTTCGCCGTACAACAAACTGGTCGTGACTCCGCGCACGAGCAGCAGTTCATCCAGCGATTCCAGCGGACTGTTCTTGGCCGGATAGGGCGGCGTCAGCGAATCATAGAACTCGGACTCGCACCCGTTCGCACGCGGCGTGTCGTCGGAGTCGATGAAGTCCAAGATCGCATCGGCCAATTCAGCCGTCATGCCGGGGATCATCAACAAGCGACCGTCCGGAGTGTTCGTCGTCGATGTGCTGCCGCCGCCGGAAGTTGTTGAAGAATTAGAACTCGATGACGAGTTACCGCTTGATCCTGTTGAACCGCCACTGGCTGCCGCTGCACCGGTTGAACCGGACGTCGCTCCTCCGGCTGATCCTGTCGATGCACCGCCAGTGGATGGTGTTGAGCTTCCTGAGCCGCTTGCGGCTGAGCCACTCTGTGACTTCTCCGCACTGAGCAGCGTGTTGAGGTTGAGCTTCGAGGACTCGTCGATCAACCCCATGCGAACGGTTGAGCCAGTGACGTCACTCTCATTGGGGACAACTAAGCTGAATCGAGCCCGTCCGCGCGGAGTGTCCGCTTCACGAATGGTGATGCCACCAAAATGTTGCGGATCGTGATGCACATTTTCGTAAACGGCATCAACCGGCGGTGTCCCCAACACCGATGCGGCCAGTTCGATTCCTGAATCCGCAGACGCTCGCGCTTGAACTTCACGTCCGAAGACGCCGGTCGCTTGGCTTTCGGAAATCATCGTCTCCGAAAATGTGTAAGCGCCCAACGTCAGCAGCGCGATCACAACCAGCACAACGACCAACATGCTGCCGCGACGAGGATGATTGATCAGTCGGCTGACTGTTGAGAACTTGGTTGTTCGCATGACGGAAGCCTCTTGGCAAATGGTCGTGAATTTCGTAGGCCGGCGCGAGCATATCAACCACCGTCGCGCAGTACAGCAGGGCATTTACCAGTTTCATTCGACCTTCATGAAAGCAGCCCGGCCTTTCGGAAAAGCCGGGCTGCCCAATCTTGTCGAACGGTTTTTCAAACCGTTCGCGCTCACACGTTCTCTGGTTCCTCGCGGAACGGTTTGAAAAACCGTTCTACTCTCTTGTTTCTCTTGTTCCCTCCCGCGGCTTGTCGTCACGCGAGCGCTCTTCCGCATCGCCACGACGAGCCGGACGTCCGGCGGCGCGATCGGCTTCAGAACGTCCACCACCTTGTGGCCGACGATCGCCGTCCGCACGGCCTCGGCCTTCCGGCGGGCGGTCTGCCTCTGGACGACCTCTGCCTTCCGGAGCACGATCACCGTCAGGGCGACGGCCACCATCTAAGCCACGATCTTCGGGACCGCGATCTCCCGGTGGCGGGCCAAGCAACTCGGCTCGATCAAGCTGTCCGTCGTTGTTGCGGTCAAGTTCTTTGAAGAGCTCTCGCAGCCCGTCCAATTCATCGCGGCTGATCAAGCCATCCTTGTTACGATCGAGCAATTGGAAGAACAAGGGGCTTTGTGGCTGACGACGACCGTTTCCATCCGGACGACGCTCACCATCGCGCGGCGGCTCACCATCTGGTCGTCGATCACCTTCAGGACGACGTTCTCCATCGCGAGGCGGTCCTCCTTCTGGACGGCGATCGCCGTCACGGCGAGGCTCACCTTCCGGGCGTTGACCTCGCTCACCCTCCGGCTTACGTCCTTCAGTCGGACGATCACCATCTGGCTGACGACCTTCAGGACGCGCTCCGCCATCTCCACGTTGAGCGAACGCCTTCACGTCATCGAGCGTCAGTTCCGTCTTGCCCGAACGTTCAAACGCTGGCCGAACTTTATCTCGAAACTGTTCCGGAACTTCGTCGAGAGTCACTTTGCCATCACCGTTCGTGTCGAATCGCTTAAACATCTCTTCGGGATCTTGACGTCCGGCAGCACCCGAACCAGCACCGCCCGGCATCGGGCCGAGTTCGCTCATAGCTTTGCGAAACTCATCGCCCGTCAATTCATTCTTGCCGAGCTTCTCGAACACTCGGCTCAATCGATCGCGCAGCGGTTCCGGCAACTCATCCTTTTGCAACTTGCCATCGTTGTTCTTGTCGAGCCGCTTGATCATCTCCGCCGGATCGAACGCTCCGCCGGGGCGAGCCACGTTGCCAAACATCGCTCGCGCTCGTTCCAAGTCTTCCAGAGTGAGCGAATCCTTACCGGTTCGTTCGAGCATTCTTCGGAGCATTTGCCCCGGACCTTCTTCCGGAAGTTCGTCCTTCGACAACTTGCCGTCTTTGTTCTTGTCGAGTCGTTCGAGCATCATTTTTGGCTCAAACATCGGACGACCGCCAGCACCCGGCCCGCCTCGATCAAGCCCGCCACCTTGCACCGGAGCGTCGCTCCGCTTCAACGCGGCTTCGAATTCTTCCTTCGTCAACTCGCCGTTGTCGTCCTTGTCGCCGATACGCACCAACCGATCGAAGTACCGGCCTTGCTCATCAGAGACTTCATCCGGCGTGATTTTTCCATCGCCGTTCTTGTCCATTTTCCGGAACAGTTCCGCAGCCTGATTCGCGTCGGTCTTTGAATCCGACTTCGCCGGTTCATCCGCCACGCAGAGAGTGATCACCGAGAGGCCGAGCATCCCACTCATCAACAAGGCCCATGTGCTAAATTGTTTCATTGATTCATTCCTGACAAGAAGAGTGATCTGGAATTTGGTCTGACGTTGGAACAAGTAACGGCACAATGAACCCGCAACAGAGTTCAAGGTTTCGAGAAATTATTCGCTGGCTCACGATTTCAACCGGGTGTCTTGAGTGAGTTCATTTTCAGCAGATGGAATCTTAAGTCACTCAATCTGAGCACTTTTCACCGCCAAGGCGCAAAGAACGCAAAGGAACACCAAGATTTATTTCGCGTGATCATGGGCCGAATGTTTTGGTAATCACCAACCAACGCTCATCTCCCCAATGTCTTTGCCAGCCTTCGCGTTCTTTGTGCCTTCGCGGTGAAATCTCATTGAGTCATCGCACAGGCGAGTGCTTTGTCACAGCCAAAGTTTCGGGTGGCTGGGGGCTCGCGTTGCTCGACCCCAGCCACCCAACCCGA
>JAYUFI010000095.1:0-7400 GCA_043738805.1 Planctomycetaceae bacterium
CGCCCCACGAGCGGGCCAGCCAGCACCGAGCACATGTAAGCCAGGCCGAACCCGCGCGCTCCGGCAGCAGGAAGCAGAGTCTTGGCCGCAGCCGCTTCGTTCGTTTGCTTGCCGTCGGCGTCCAGCGCCCAGCCATCGGGCAGAGGCAGACCATACAACTTGCGAGTCTCAACTTTTCCCCAAGATGCTTCAGCACAGGCCATGTCGAGCACAAACGGAGAGCCGCTACGACTCGGCACACCCCACGCAAAAGCATTGTTCGCGACAGCCGCTTTCTTACTGCCATAGGCGGCAACTGTCGGGTACGCAGTGCTCGTTGTGCTGTAACCAATGCAGCCTTCTTGGATGGCCAAGAGAACGTAAACTGACGCGGCTCCGTAATGTTGACCGCGAGTCACGGCGACGGTGCCGGTTCCCACTTCTTTCGCCTTCTTGATGGCGAGCTGCATCGCGCGTGTCGAGGCGACGTGTCCCATTCCTTTGTTACCGTCGATCACCGCCATCGCGGGGCAGTCGGTGACGACCACGGTGCTCGCGCGTGGGTCGATGTTCCCTTCGTCGATCGCTTGGATGTATCGCGGCAACGCTCGGCTGCCGTGCGAATGAATGCCGCGAAGGTCAGCCTCGACCATACGGTCGGCAGTCATCTCCGCCTCGACGGCGAACATTCCCTTTTTGACGAGGATTTTCACGATCCAGTCACGCAGCGACGCCGCTTGCACGACGACTTCTTGAGCGGCATCACGTGGGATATCGGGGGTGACAGCAGTCATGATCTGTGTCCGTAGAAAAGTTGGCGGTGTGCAAGATTGTGGTGCGACGCTCCGCGTCGCGATTCACGACGTGGAACGTCGTGCCACACTTTGGGACTTGGTTGCGTTACAGGTAGTCGTCGCGGATCGGATGGAAAATGTCGAGCGCTTTGCAAATGTTGTCCAGCGCCACGACATGATGTTTGACGCCACCCGGAATGCGATACATGTCGCCGGGACCGAGCACACGATCTTCGTCGCCCAGGAAAAAATGAGCCTTTCCTTCGATGACCATGCCGACTTGTTCGTGCGGATGCGAATGCGGTTGTACGACGGCGTTCGGCTCAAAGACGACGAGGCTCAACATCATCTCGTGACAGGCAGCGGTCTGAATTTGAACGCCGGGGAAGATGTTGTGCTTTGAAGTGGAATCGGCTTCGACGAAATATTTTGACACGAGTTGATCCTCATAAACGGGGCTACGTTTTCTTGGGGACGTCTTGAGCGAGCGGCGTTCGCCATTTGTGGCCGTTGACGGCGAGTAGTTGATCGGCTCGATTCGGTCCCCACGTGTTCGCTGCGTATGGCTCAGGCTTGATGGCTTCATTCTCCCAGTAATCGAGAACGGGTGTGATGAACTTCCATGCTTCTTCGAGTTCATCGCTCCGCGTGAAAAGCGTCGAATCACCACGAAGGACATCGAGCAGCAATCGCTCATACGCTTCAGGAAGCTCGATGCCGAACGCCTCTTCAAACTGAAAGTCCATCGTCACTGGATGCAGTTGGTACTGCATGCCGGGACGCTTCGAGGAGACCGACATCAAGATCGCTTCGCTTGGCTGAATGCGAAACACGAGGGTGTTGGGCTGCGCGGTAACGAACTCGCACATGTCTCCGTCGCATTCGACCGTGCGAAACAAATGCAACGGCGGTTGCTTGAACTGGATCGCGATTTCAGAAATACGTTCCGGAAAACGTTTGCCAGTGCGGAGGTAAAAGGGGACTCCGGCCCAACGCCAATTGTCGAATTGCACGTGCATCGCAGCGTAAGTTTCGCGACGCGAATCGGGCGCAATTCGCTCTTCTTGCAGATATCCCGGCAATGCTTTGCCATTTGATTCGCCTGCGGTGTATTGCCCCGGCACGGCCCAGTTGGCGATCGAGCCAGAACTTCCGGGCGCGAGACATTGTAGCACTTTGAGTTTTTCGTCCCGAATCGCGTCGGCGTGAAATCGAGCGGGAGCTTCCATTGCAATCAGGCTGAGAAGTTGCAGCACGTGATTCTGCATGACATCGCGCAGTGCTCCCGCTTTATCGTAGTAGCCGCCGCGCCCGCTTTCGATTCCTTGTGACTCGGCTACTGTGATTTGCACATGATCGACGTGATTTCGATTGAGCAGCGGCTCGAAGATTGCGTTACCGAAGCGGAACAGCAGAATGTTCTGCACTGTTTCTTTGCCGAGGTAATGATCAATCCGATAAATTTGGTCCTCGCGCAGCAGCCGATTTAACGATTGGCTGATTTCCTGTGAGGACTGCAAATCGCGGCCAAACGGTTTCTCAAAGACGATTCGCAAGCGGCCCGGCGATTCGGCAGGCGGGATCATTCCCGCATGGCTTAATGATTCGACGGATGTGATAAAAAGTTTTGGGTCCGTCGCTAGATAGACAACGCGAGTCCGTCCGGTTAATCCGCCGCAGTCTTTTTCAATTTGCTCGACAGATTGACGAAGCGGGCCGAAGTCGGCGGATTCGTCCAGGTTGGCGCGGACGTAAAATATTCGTTGAGCGAACGCGATCCATTCGGCATCGGTCACATTGCGGACGAATTTCGTCACCGCCTCTCGCATCTCGGCTCGGAATGATTCGTTGGTTTTCTCACGGCGAGCGACCCCGATGATGGGGATTTGCTCGGATAAAAATTGTTTGCGAGCGAGTTGAAAGAGAGCTGGCATCAGCTTGCGAGCGGTCAAATCACCGGACGCTCCGAAGATCAGCACCGAGGTATCACGTGACGGCATGGTCAGCACGCCAGTCGGTCGAAAGCTCGCCGAAGTGGACGAATCGGCTGGGCTAGACATGGTCAATTCCTTCTGAATTGGTGAGTTGAGAAATTGGAGCGAACGAGATGGGTTGAAACTGAACCGGGGCGGCATCATAATCCCCGCTTCTTTTTCGGGACACTGTCGCGCGAAACTGTCCACAAAGGTAAGAACTGAATGACACGGCTATCGACAACGGAAATTAAAAAGCGTCGTAAGAAGAAGTCACGGCTCAAAAAGAAGCTCACGTGCCGTTTCTGCCCGGACGGATGTGATCGTCCACCGCGGCCGATTTACGTCGACTACAAAGACCTGAAGACTCTGCGTTTGATGGTCAGTCGCACGTCTACAATCATCGGACGACGTCGGACGGGCAGTTGCGCGAAATACCAACGCGCTGTGAAAGAGGCGGTTTTGCGGGCTCGGTTTATGGCGTTGCTTCCATATGTGCCCGAGGAGTAACGGTGGCGGGTTCGTCCATCCGTTTGCTTGTGGTAAGTCGATTCCGTTTGGTCTGAGGGCGTGGCGAGTTCGTCGCTACATCCCGCTTTGCTGTTCGGTGAGCACTCATGTCTACGCTGACTATGTCCAAGAGCCGCGCGGAAAATGTTTTGGCTCCTCGCCCGGTGGTTGACGTCCGGCACGCAATCCTGGAAGCGGATTCGTTTGGCCCTGAACAGGTCAAACAGTTGCGCTTTGCGATCGCGGGGCCTCAAGTAAGCGACGTGAGGCAGGCTCTCGCTGAGCTGTCTAACAATGTCGCCGACGGCGAAGCGAACAAACGCAATCACATTGCTTTGGGCATTACTTGTTATTTAATGGCTCGGCACCCGCAAGCCGCCGAGCATTTGGCCAAAGTTAATGGCGATGCGACTGCCGCGTTCTATTTGGCGCAAGCGTTGGTTTCTTTGGGTCGGTTTGACGAAGCGGCCACAAAGTTTGAGCAAGCGGCGTCACAAGGCTGGGATAACGTCGATTCGACGCTCTTCCGAGCCGGCGCGATTCGTCAGGCGGGCCGTCTTGATGAGGCTGAGGCAATCGTTCGCAGTACAGCGCGGGCCGGTGCGACGCGAGCCGAATACTCATACCAAATGGGTTGCATCCTCGCTGAGCGAAGCGACACATTTGGAGCGATTGAATATTTTGAACGATCCGTCGATATGGACCCGCACCACACCGGGGCGCTCTTTCGTTTGGCGAACCTCAATAATCAGCTTGGTAACGACGACGATGCGGTGAAGTTGTACGAGCGAGCGTTGTCGCGACCGCCGTTTTTCCTGGGTGCTTTGATCAATCTCGGATTGATGTATGAAGACCAGGAAATGTATGCCCCGGCGGCATTCTGCTTCCGACGAGCACTGGAATTTGATCCGACTAATCAACGGGCTCGGTTGTACCTCAATGACGTTGAAGCCGTCGGCGATATGTTCTTCGATGAAGACACTGTTCGACGTAATCGCGATCTAGAGGCTGTTCTGCTTGTTCCGATCGCTGACTTTGAATTGTCTGCGCGCAGCCGTAACTGTCTTGATCGAGCGGGAATTCATTCGCTGGGCGATCTCACGCGAATTACCGAGGCCGAACTGCTGTCTAACAAAAACTTCGGCGAAACTTCACTGAAAGAAGTTCGTGAGATGATGGCCTCTCGCGCTCTGACTGTTGGTCAGTCGCTTGCGATGGGAAAACCGGCCGCCGTGCTGACGTTAGCTCGCGAAGACGTCACCCCAGAAGTGCGTGCCAAGCTGGAGATGACTGTCGGCGATTTGAATCTCACTGTTCGGTCACGAAAATGCCTCTCTCGTTTGGGAATCACGACAGTTGGCGAACTCGTCGCGAAGTCAGCGGATGAATTACTGACCGTGCGAAACTTCGGTGTGACGTCGCTCAACGAAATCAGAGCCAAGTTGACTGAAGCCGGTATGGCCCTGCGAAACGACTAGATCGTGTTGATATTCACTTCATAACCAACGTCCTGGTAATAACTTGCGACGAACTACCCTGCCAGGGAGTGTCTGGCGCAACTCGTTTCTCAACAGCAGGTTGCAGTGACGACTGCAATGAATGTCAACACGGCCTAATCGTCTCGTTGCTCGAATGACTGCGTAAACGCGGATTGCTCAGACTGCTGAGTCAATTTTGGCACTCAAACTCGATCGGTTCATCGTTCGTCGAACACCCAACACTATTCGGCTCTCGGTGGTTTTGGGCCTTGGAATTGGTAGTAGGTGCATTCGATGCGGCCGTTGAAGAGTTTGCGGCGGCGGTCGCTGGCTTTGCCGTAGAGACGCTCGAAACCTTTGTGTGATGTCAGCACATAGGCCGACCAGGCATTGAGCCTGTTGCAGAAGGCTCCGAGACGCGCGTAGAGAGCTTCGGCCTCTTCGAGTTCACCAAGTCGCTCGCCATACGGTGGGTTGGCAATCAAGCAGCCGTAGGGCAACAGGTCGGGGCCGGTGATTTGTGCGAAGTCACGATGCTCAAATCGCATGTCCGCAGCGACCCCTGCTTCTGCCGCGTGATGTTTGGCGAGTTTGATGGCGTTGGGGTCGCTGTCGCTGCCGATGATCGGGGCGTCGAGTTTCGGACGCATGAGGTCGCGCGCTTCTGCGCGGGCTTGCTTCCAAACATCGTGGGGGACGATCGGCCATTCTTCGGCGACAAACTCGCGACGCAGGCCCGGTGCGATGTTTCGTCCGATCAACGCAGCTTCTATCGGGATCGTTCCGCTGCCGCAAAATGGATCGAGCAACATGCGGTCGGAGTTCCAATAGCTCAATTGAATCATCGCAGCGGCGAGCGTCTCCTTCAGCGGAGCTTCACCCACCAGCTTGCGATAACCGCGCTTGTGCAAACCAGCTCCACTCGTGTCGATCGTTAGCGTGGCGCGGTCCTTGAGCAACGCCACTTCGACGGTGTAGTTCGGCCCGTTCTCTTGAAACCAGACTTTTTGATACCGCTGCTTGAGCCGTTCGACGATTGCCTTCTTCACGATCGCTTGGCAATCGGGAACGCTATGCAATTGTGAGCGAACTGACTTGCCGCGCACCGGAAAGTACGCGTTCTCCGGCAACCAGTCTTCCCACGGAAGTTCTCTCGTGCGATCGAACAACTCGCCGAAGTCGAGTGCTTCAAACTGGCCAACTTGAACGAGCACTCGTTCGGCAGACCGCAGCCACAAGTTCGTTCGGGCGATTGCCGTCGCGTCCGCCTCGAACGCCACTTTGCCGTCTTCGGTCGTTTGCTGGTCATAGCCCAGGTGCTTGAGTTCTCGCGAGACAACAGCTTCCAGACCAAACGTGGTCGAGGCGATGAGTTTCATGGGGGTTCCAAGAGAGTCCAATGTGTGTGTTCGGAGGCATTGTGGTGGCGAACCCGATGGCGTCCAGCGTCGAGCGAATTACAGAGTGAGATTCTCCCTAGCCGTCACGCTCCACGTGACGAGCCGAGTGTGTTGCCAACGCATCTGTGATGCGACCGGCTCATCACGCGGAGCGTGACAGCTACGTACCGGCGGCTCTCGGCTCTATAGTCTCATTGTTGTCTGAGTTGATGGCTTGAATTGTGAGCGACATTGATGTCTCGCGACCTTATCCGAGTAACCCGAAGCGTGAGCGAGGGCGGACGCACAACGACGGTTCGAACTCCTCGGCCCTTGAAGCGATCGCCCTTGCTGACACTGCAAGTTGGGATCGTCGCGTTGATTCTCACCATCGCGGCTCACTCGTTGCGAGCCGATGAAGCGCGCGCGCGCTTCTACGAACAATTGCGGCAGCGGCGGCTCTTCAGTTTGGTGGAAGCGGATTGTCTGACGCGTCTGGCGGGCCGGTCGCTCCGTGAGCGTGATCGCGGCGACTTGGTTTTGGAACTATCACGAACATACGCGGCACACGCGTGGCAAACCGTCGGGGCGGAACAAGAAGATTTGTGGCAGCGCGGCAACCAAGTTTTGAGTGCGACTCTGGAACAGAGTCCAAAGTCTGTGCGGCATGAGTTGTTTGAAGCACAACGGGCGTTGAATGATCTGAGTCGAGCCGAATGGCTGCTCGCGCAGTCAGAACTGCGTCCAGACAATCGTAGTCTTCAACAGCAAGGCTTGTTGGTGGCACGCGGGACAATCGAGCGACTCACCGTATTGGAGGCGTCTTTGAGCAGAGAGGCTCGGTCAGCGACATCGACAAACGCGAGCGGACGCAAAGACGTAGATCAGACGAATGACAAAGCCGCAGACACACCGCTGATAGCATTTGAGCGGCGAACGTTGGGACAACAGATTCGCTTTCGGTTGGGAAGTGCTCGGCTTGTACAAAGCAAGTTGTCGGAATCCGAATCAGCCGATCAGGCCGCAGCCATCGTTGCGGCTGAGGAACTTCTTTCGCCGCTTGCCGCTGGAGCAAACGGCGAGCGGCTGACCTCGGAAAGTCAGCTCTTGTTGGCCGAAATTGCTCGTCGGCGAGGTGATCTCGGCCGCGCCGCTCGAATCTTGGCCTCTCTGGACAAATCGTTGCCGAACGATGTGGCGAGCGATCTTCGTGAGCGATTCATTGTCGAACGAGTGCGCTGGTGGCTCGCGAAACGACAGCCTGCGGAGGCGGCAGCTTTCTTGATT
>JAYUFI010000096.1:0-7380 GCA_043738805.1 Planctomycetaceae bacterium
CTCGGCCCACGCTTTGGCTTCGCGGTCGGTGACGCCGATCACGACGACCTGATAATCGGTCAGCAACGGCTCCGGTTTCGCGCTGATCGCTTCGTGGAAGGTGAGGACGTGGAACTCGGGTCCGAAGACGTGTGCGTCGTCCATCGAGACGAGTTCAAATTCCAGTTCCGCCGCGCGCCGCTTGACGTGCTCCTTGATGTAGCGCGGCGTGGCGGTCAAGAACAGCCGCTTGGACGCTTTGATCTTCTTGTCATCCAACACGGTCGCGAACAAACCCTCGGCATGTCCGGCCAGACGGTGAGCTTCATCGCAGATTGCCAGATCGAACGGTTTCGGTGGACGGGAGCCTCGCCCTCTCGGTATGCGGCGGCGATGCGGTCGGATGATTGATACGTGGCGAACACGACGGCCGGTCGCTTCCGATGCTGGTCGAGGAACTGCTGAATCTCCGCAGGCTTGGTGGTGACCTTCACTCCGAGGTCGGCCGTCGATTGAAGCGCAGTGTCTTCGTTGCGATGCACGACCGACTCGTCAGAACAGACAACGAGCGTGTCGAAGTCCTGCTTCGAATGTCGGCCCCACTCGGCAAGGTTCTGCTGCACCAGCGAGAGCGACGGGACGAGCACCAGCGTGAGAGAACTTTGCATGCGTTCGGCGATCCACAGTGCGGTGAGCGTCTTGCCCGTGCCGCAGGCCATGATGAGTCGGCCTCGGTCATGGTCTCGATATCCGTTGACCACAGCCTCTATCGCAGTGGCTTGATGAGGTCGTGCCGTCCACCGAGGCAGCCGCGCGGCGGTTCCTCCAATCTGAACCGGCCACTCAACTTCTTCCGTCAAGAAATGACCACGCAGGACCAGCCCCACCGGCTTCTCTTGTCCGTGTAGCGTCCGGCGAGCCGTGGCTCCGATGTCATCCGTCGTGGCCATGAGCAGTCGATAGGCGAACTGCGAACGGTTCGATTCGGACAGGAACGAGTCGATTTCTCGTTTGGAGATTGCTCGGTCGGGATGATCTGCCTTGGCCTGAATCGCCCACAGTTCTCCCGCTCGCGTGCGAGCGACAAGGTCGATTCCCGCATCCGCTCCCCACCGATCCGGCCAATCTTTCCACAGCCAAACCTTGTCGAACTGACCTCGATACCTCGGAGCGTTTTCCAAGAACCACCGGCACAATCACTCGAAGTCGCCACCAAACGTTGTTCCCTCGGCATCGCGGCGAATCTTCGCTTCGATGAACTCGAAAGTGCCTTCATGCAAACTCGGTTCGGATGCGGTGTTCGTGGGCATACTTGGGATCACGGTTCAAAGGATGTGGCGATGCAATTGCTGTCTACATCATCGCGATCATCGCGGCTCACTGACTTCAAAACGAGCAAGAGCGTGTGGTCCGGCGACCAAGCGACCGACTCGGCCGATCAACTGCGGCTGTCCGCCGTTGATCGAATCATTGTCGGTGTCACCATTCAACCAGATTCAACCAGTCGTTGCCATTTCCCCCGTCGATGGTGTCGTTACCGGCCCGCCCTGAGATCACGCTGTTTCTCGAGAGACTGGCCAGCAGATGATCTGGTCCTTCGCCGCCAGTCAGTGTGACATGGCCCGTGAAGATGCTCGCGTCGATTGTGGAGCCGAGTGCGGAGAGCGACTTGAGGTTCGCGGTTTCGAGGGAATTCAAGGAGTCCGTGGCATTGCCGATCAATTGACTGTTCGTCAGCGTTTGATCGAACCGAGACGATTGGCGGAGTTGATCAATACCGTTCCCGCCATCAATCACGTCCGCCGCCGAAGTGCCGAGTAAGGTGTCGTTACCCGCATTGCCTGTGAGCGTCACTGGTCCGAGGGTGAACACGGACGCGTCGAGAATGTTGTTGCCAGAGTCGCCGGCGAGCGAGGCTTCTTCAAAGTGGGCCAACGAATCGATGCCGTTGCCAGTGAGTCGGTTGTTGTAGAGCGTGAGGCTTGCATTGGCCGTTTCGATGACTCGATCCGTTCCCGCTTCTCCATCCAGAGTGTCGTTGCCGTGAATCGTGTCGTTCCCCGCTCCGCCAAAAATGCGATCATCCCCGGCACCGCCATCGAGCGAATCATCGAATGCACTGCCCTGGATACTGTCCTTGCCGTCGTCACCGTTGAAGGTCACGGGGCCAGTGGCCGCACCGGCGTCGAGCATGTCGTTTCCGGCTTCGCCGTTGATGATCCCCGTGAGCGTGGCCGACACGATGACCTGATCGTTCCCGGCTCCCGTGTTCACATTCAGGATGTTTCGGCGGTGATAGGGCCCGCTTCGCTGTGGATATCGGATCACCCAACCGTTCGGAATGGCGGCTCATCTGAGCGGCACGTACTCCTTGTGGTGTGCAAGATCCCAATGGGGACGGCATGCTGACGTTGAACGAGATGATGGCCAGTCTCGGTTCCGCCAGCAAAGCCACCGAGCAATCCGCGAAAGATGCCGCGAGCGCCGTCCTGTTGGGCGGCTTCACCAGCATTTCTGATTTTGAAGTGCAGTTGCATCTGGTCAGCGACCTGCCGGAGCACACCGAACTGCCCCGATATCAGTTCGATTTGCACATCAAAGACTGGGGCTTCACGTCCAATACCGGCACCGCAACGCTGACCCAAACGACTCCGGAAATTGAATTCGATCACCCGCAATTTGAACTGGTTTCGTTCGTGCGTGATTTCTTGGGCTCGGCACTCACTCGCTTGGCGATTGCGTTCCGTTCGGTTGACGGTGTTGTCGACTTCCTCAACAGTGTAGCGTTCCCGTTGATTTCTCTGATCTTCGGTCGCACGTCGTATGTCAGCGCAGGGAGCACCATTGATGGTGGCAAAGTGGAAATCGGCAACTTCGCTGGCGCAGCGAGAGCGATCCATCACATTGTCGAAGGAGGAACGATCGTCGGCACGCCGGGTGTTTTGGAAATCGGCCAATTCGGCGTCATCCCTTTTGATCTGATCCCCAATAGCAAAACGAACGATTCATTGAGCTCGGTCGATCCGATCGGCCTACTCACTGGTAGCGCATGGATCAATGTCGGCGATCTAACGCAGTTGGATTTCACCGTCGACGGCGTGCAGGCGCGATTGCCGTTGCCGCGCGGAGTTACAAACCTGCCGCCACAGAAGGTTCATTCGCGGCCTTTCGGCAAACCGGACGATGCTCCTGGAGTCTCGATTCTTGGGGACATCCGCAATTCGGTGCCCCCACACGCCGCCCGGTCGGAGGTGCCGACCGCATCGCTTCGACCTGTTCACGTTCCTGGACCACCCCGGAGTCCCCTTCGAGAACAACTTGGCCGAACGAGCCATTCGCCCGGCCGTAATCATCCGCAAAAACAGCTACGGCAACCGCAGCCAACAAGGGGCCGACATCCAGGCCATCTTGATGAGCGTGTTCTTCACGTTGAAGAAGCGCGGCCATAATCCCATCCACACCATCTACGCTGCCTTGGCGACCTACTTACGGACCAACCAATTACCACCGCTCCCAGCACGGACTACGCTGAGCGGCTAGCGTGCTACGGAATTTGAGCTTGGCATTCAATCGACCACCGGCCTCAACATTGGAATCAGCGTCCACTCTGAATTGCCAGACTACTCGGCAAACTTTGCTTGGCTTTCCGAACGCGGACAACGCGACGAGACGCCGTAGTCAGACGGACTGACAGCATCATGACGACCGGACCACTCGGTGGTGGGGAAGCTCTCAAGCGAGGAGCAATCGGAGTTCGATCATGCTGCTGACTGCTCGGTCCCGGCGCGGATCGTGTTCCGCAGGACAACCCAAGGAAGGGGGAGTTTGCCATGTACGAAGAATTTTTCGGTCTGCAACGTCGGCCATTTTCCGCGACGCCCGATGCCACGTGCTTTGTGCCGCTCGAAGGAGCGCAAGGGGCGCTTGACGCTCTCGCCGTGAGCTGCGAACGAGGGCAAGGAATCAGCGTGCTGACCGGCGATAGCGGTGTCGGCAAGACGCTGATTGGGCTGCGTCTCGCATTTGAATTACAGCCGACGTTTGCGACTGCGTTCTTGAATCATTCGGCGTTTCCGACGCGGCGAGCGTTCTTGCAGGCGATCTTGTTTGAGCTGAACCGGCCTTACAACCGCATGGCCGAACAAGAGCTGCGACTCGAATTGATGGCCGCGTTGAGGACGTTGACTCCGCAGCATCAAGCGTTGGTCGTAATCCTCGACGAGGCGCACCGGCTGAGTCTGCCGGTTCTGGATGAAGTCCGCATGTTGACGATGCTGGCGGACAACGGCGTGCCGCTGACGCGAGTCGTCTTGATCGGTAATCGTGACCTCGAGGAACGGCTCGCCGATCCGGAATTGTCCTCGTTCAATCAACGCATCTGTTGCCAAGTTGATCTGGAACCGCTGACCCAGGCGGAGTCGATCGAGTACCTGCGGATGAGCATTGATATCGCTGGGGCGCATCCCGACGATTTGTTCGCTTCTGATGTGTTGCCCTTCATCGCGAAGGCGGCGGACGGGAATCCGCGCTGCTTGAATCATCTGGCCGATCACAGTTTGCTGCTGGCATTCGTCAGCGAGCAACGTCCGGTGACAGCCGATGTCGTGCGTGACGCGCTGAATGACCTCAAGCAATTGCCGCTGCACTGGAACGATCCGGTGGGTGGCGGCGAAGTTTATCGAGGAATGTCTCATCCGCCGGTGATGGAAGACTCCGCCGTCAACCTGTGGCCGCAAACTGAGCATCACGATCAAAATGCAGACACAGAAACCGCCGAAGAGGCCGTTGAATCCGCTTACGATTCGTGGAAGACGGAATCGCTGGGGCATGAGTCCTCGGCCATCGAAATCGGCGGCGAGTCAGCGACTTTTGAACGCTTGCCTTCCGAGTGCGAAGTCGAAGAATCAGACGATTCAACCGACGAGATCACTTGCCTGAAAGACGATTGGCACGCGGCGGCACCTCGATCAATGTCGATTGACGATGTGATGGCTGAGATCGCCGAGCAGACTGAGCAAGAAGAATTCGATCAAGAGTTGTCTGCCGCCGACACATTGTCCGGGAGTCCGTATTTCGGCCAGATCTTTGACGCTCACAAACTTGAATTCGGCGCACCGTCGTCAGATTCGTTTGCCGTCGATGAGTTCGCGAGCAGTGATGAAGACGAAGCCATGTCAGCAGTCGATGAGTTTTCAACGGAAGACGAATTCGACGACAAGAACGACGCCTCGCACCTCGTCAGTCTGCATCACTTTGAGTCGCTTGAAGCCGAGAAAACGAACTCCTTCAATCTTGATGACGTTCATCAGCCAGTTTGGAACCTGCCAGCTCGCTCGTGGGAATCGGATGACTCATCGGAGTTTGAAGAAGAGCCGGTCATTGATCGTTATGTCCGCCTTGAATCGGGAGTGAACAACACGGGGATCGTGTGGAATTTCAACGCTCCGCATAACCACTTGTCTGCAAAGCGAGCATCGGTGGCGACCGTTCAGAGAGAAATCGTGGCGACTGCGCTCGGTAATGTTCGTGACCATCACGCAGACGAGTTTGAGGACCATGAGCCGCATGAACCGCGCGAGTCAGCCATGAACTCCGCCGATGATTTCTCCGGCATCGTCGAAAGCTATGCGCGACCCAGCGGCGAGCGAGGTCAGGACCGATCCGCGTTCTCGCTGTTGCCGAGTGATCTTCCGAACGAAGAATGCTCGGTGCCTCAACTTCCTGTTGAACGGCATCTCCCGACGCAACTGTTGCAAGCGACCTTTGAGGATGACGGTCTCGAAGAACAACTCGGTGCCGAGGTGCTCGACCTGTATCTCGAAACGCAGCAAATGTTGAATCGAGTCGGACGAACCGCCGTCCCAACGATCTCGCTCAATGAGCCGGAGGAGATCGAAGAAGAAGCAGCACGAGCGTTTGATGTCGTGCAGCCAGAGCCGCTGCGGAATGAACTCTCTCAAGGCGAATCACCACGCGACGAGCGAGGTCCGACCGGCCCCGATGTCATCCAGCGCGCGTATGGCCGACTCTTCAGCGAGCTGCGCCGTAAGAAACGTTGAGGTATCGTCGCCCGGTTTTTCAAACCGGGCGAAACAAACCCGGGCGAAGTGATCCGCCCGGGTTGGAAAACCGGGTTACGAATGCAGGGCGTCGTTTTCTTGCTCAGTTGGTTTCCGGCATCGGCTTCATCGACAGCGTTTGTCGGCCTCGGCTGACGGTTTTTTGGCGTTGGGCTTTGTGGTACTTCACGATCCAGCGGCGGAAGTCGGCATCGACATCGCTCGGCTTTTCGAGATCGAGCAAAGCGACGAGCGTGTTCCAACCAGTCGGGTCGATCGTGCTCTGTGATCGCAGCTTGCGGTAGTACGGTTCGAGCAACTGTTGGTCTTGCAAGTAGAGGCACAGATACCGCGCTTGTGCGTAGTCGATCGCTTGCTGTTCGGTGCGTAGGCCGACGTTGGCGAGGTCCGCTGTCGGACGCAATTGATTGTCGTGCAGCGCTCGCAGGACGTGATGCACGCGCCAGTTGTCGGTGCCGCAGAGGCGGCGGCTGTTGTCGGTGAATTCGCTTTGCTCGAAGAGCGAGGCGAGTCCCTCGTCGAACCATTCCGGCATCAATGGAAAATCGAAGTGTGCCAGCGCGTGAGTCAGTTCATGGGCGAGCGTGCCGCCGCCGGTGGAGACGTTGACGACCACTCGGCGTTGCGGGCGGAGATAGTAGCCGTAATACGAATCCGCTTGTCGTCGATCAACACGCTGAGCGAACTCGCGAAAGCGCGGCTCGTTGGCAAACGCGATGATCGTGATGGGCTCGTTCGGAAAAACGTCGAAGAAGCTGACACTCAACGCTCGTTCGGTCGGGCGGATGACATCGCGGTGTAGGCGGTCGAGAACCTCTTCGGACATGTCACCGGCGATGACATACGGCGGTCGAATCAAAATCGTGTCAGAGCGATCGAGTCGCGGAATCAAATCTTGAGCCGTCGCTTCGCATGCTCGACGCAAGCGAGAGTTCGTATCGTTTTTGAGCGGTTCCACCACATCGACGTGCAACGAACCCGGTGTGCGTGTCGCTGTGGCCGCGTCGCGGGCGGCTCCCAGTGTCAACAGAAAGCTGGCACCGATCAGTAAGATCGGACCGACGATCAAAACTATTTTGCGATGCGAGTCCACGAGCGAGGCTCCCTGCCGTTGTCCAACTTCATTGAGACAACTCTAAACCGTAATGTCCGAGGTCATGACTTCTTCTTGAGCCGTTTGGCGAAACGACCTAGATTCCCGCCGTTGCGATTGCTGAAGGCCATGCGACTGGCAGAGTTATCCACGCAAGTTGTGAGAGAAAATTGCCGAATTGAATCGTTGGCCCAACGAAACTTGAGTCGTTTTTGGAAAACAAATTTC
>JAYUFI010000097.1:0-19345 GCA_043738805.1 Planctomycetaceae bacterium
TACGCCGTCTCGCCGATTCCGGCCGATTGGACCGAGAAGCAAGTCGGCTCATTCTTGCGCGAGTACAACTTCCGCTCGATCCACGACCTGACAATTCACGAAGCGATGCCCGGCCACTTCCTGCAACTGGCCCACTCGAACCGCAGCCCGCGCCGCTTGCGAGCACTTCTGTCGTCCGGCACGTTCGTCGAAGGCTGGGGCGTCTACTCCGAGCAACTCATGTCCGAGGAAGGCTTCCTGGACCGCGACCCGCTGATGCGGCTGATCGCGCTCAAGTGGTACTTGCGAGGAGTCGCCAACTCGATCCTCGACCAAGCCATCCACGTCGACGGCATGAACCGCGAAGAGGCGATGAAGCTGATGGTCCACGACACGTTCCAAGAAGAACGAGAAGCCGCGTTGAAATGGGTCCGAGCACAACTGACCTCGACACAACTCTCAACGTACTTCGTCGGCTACCAAGAACACCGCGACCTCCGCACCGCCGCCGAAAAAGCCTGGGCCGACAAGTTCACGCTCAAACGCTACCACGACGGCACGCTGTCGTTCGGCTCGCCGCCAGTGCGGTTCGTGAAGGCGCTGTTGCTGGATGAGCCAATCCCGGAGTGAGCCTTTTTCAAAATGCTTGTTGACGAGGTTCTGCGGAGATCGTTGTGAATTCGTAACGCTTTGCGAAACATGGCCGCAGCAACTGCGAGACTTCAATATGAACCTCGTGCTGCGTATCGTTTGATTGAGGGTCGGAACCACAGTATTTATTTGAAAGGAACCACGATGAGATTTGTTGCTGGACTGCTCGGATTGGCGCTTGTCGGCATGGCGGCGTTGTCCATTGAGGCGGCGGAGGTTCCGAAAGGAATCACCAGTTTGCCGCTGATCTTCTCGGACGATTTTGAATCGGGAAACGCTGAGCATTGGGCTCCGACCGACCCCGCTGCGTGGAAGATCGCCAAAACCGAAAAGGGAAGCGTCTACAGCCAGTTCGCTAAGAGCGATACGAAGACGCCGGTTCGTTCGCCGTTCAATCGTTCGATGATTAAGGATGTCACTGTCAGCGATTTTGTGCTCGACGTGAAACTACAATCGACGATCAAAGATTACGATCATCGCGACATGTGCTTGTTCTTCGGCTATCAAGACGCCGCTCATCTTTACTACGTGCATTTCGGTAAAAAGACCGACGACCACGCGAATCAAATCTTCGTTGTCAACAACGCTGATCGAAAGAAAATTTCTACCAAGACGAGTCCCGGCACGGACTGGACTGACAACTGGCACCACGCTCGCGTCGTTCGCGATGCAAAGAGTGGTTCGATCAAAATTTTCTTCGACAACATGGACGAACCGGTCATGGAAGCGACCGACACGACGTTCGCGTGGGGTCAAGTCGGCGTTGGTTCGTTCGATGATACGGGGAACTTCGACAATGTGTTCCTCTTCGGCAATCGCGTTGAGTCGCAAGTCGTCGCTGCCGCCGATCAACAAGTTCAGCCGACGGGCAAGAAGGCTGAGCGTCCCGACAACACACCGCCGGAAAGTTTTTCGGCACTCTTCACCGGCAAAGACCTCGCTGGTTGGAAGGGACTCGTCGGCAATCCGAAGACTCGCGCGACCATGAAGCCAGAGGAATTGGCCGCCGCTCAGAAAGTGGCTGACGAAAAGATGAACGCCCACTGGAAGGCGATTGATGGTGTGCTCGTCTTCGATGGCAAGGGAGACAATCTCTGTTCTGCGAAAGACTTCGCAGACTTTGAACTCTGGTGCGACTGGAAGATTGAAAAGAAAGGTGACAGCGGCCTCTATGTGCGCGGTACGCCGCAGATTCAAATTTGGGATCCAGACGATGAGGCGCAGCTCAAGAACGGTGCTGACAAAGGATCGGGAAGCTTGTGGAACAACGCCAAGAACCCGCGCTTTCCGGACGTGAAAGCGGACAATCCGATCGGTCAGTGGAACACGTTCTTCATCCGTATGGTCGGCGACAAGGTCACGGTTCAGCTCAATGGCAAGACAGTCGTGAACAATGTCGTGTTGGAAAACTACTGGGAGCGCGATAAGCCCTGTTACGAGACCGGCAGCATCGAACTGCAAAACCACGGCAACACGCTCTACTTCAAGAACTTCTATGTTCGTGAACTGCCGAAGAAGTAGTCGCAAACCTGTAATGTCTGAAAACAGGAAAGCCGGAGTGAGAACTCCGGCTTTTTTTGTTGCTGTGCATCACGACAAAGTCATCGAACCAAATAAAAAGACCCGGCTTCCCCTCCGAAGCCGGGTCTTCCTCACTAGGTCCCGCGTTGGTCAACATTTGGAACGGCTTACCGACGCGTTACCTGATTCAAAATCTGCTATTGGTTGTCCTCGTCTTCGACTACCAGTTGTCTTCAACCACATTGGCATAAGCATCAATCGTTCGTCCCGGCTCAAACTGAGCCGGCGCTTCGGAGGTGATTCGCAGCCAGACGGAATGTCCTTCAAACTCACCTTCCAAACCGATGTGCGATCCCAGTTGATCGTCTTCCGCCATCGACTGGGCTTGCCAGTAAAAACTCTCTACGGCATCAAACGCCGCCATCACTTTCTTCAAATCAAGCATGTAACGAGAGACCGCTCGCTGCCCATCGTAGGCCCCACCAAAGAATTCCGTGTGGGACACAAACAAAGTCACTTCCCACTGCGGACGACTCAGCTCTTCGTCATGACAATGGAAGTGGCAGCCAATCGGAGCCAGTACATCATCAGAATGAAATGCTTCAGTCACCAAACCAGCCAGCCGCTCGATCCATCGCGGCGGAATTGGTTCCGCAGAACCATCCCGATCGAAGCCATCACTGAATTCGTTGGGCAACATGGCACGCTCCGTTCCGTGGAGTGAAGAGGACAAGTCATTTGTCCGAGGTGGTGAGAGGTACTTCTCAAATTTCCTGTCGTAGCGGTTCTGCAAGATACTCCGAAGTTGACGGGACGGCGTAGCAATCTGAATGCCGTGATGTGCCTTTCCGCAATGCAAAACGACGAGATGAGTTCTTGGTCTCTTTTGGCAGCGAAGTTCATCGAAATCGCAAAATGTGTCCGCTCAAAAGCATGGTCAAACCGACTATGCCGCCAAGCGACATAGTCGCATTCCCCACACGATCGACACAGACGGACGCTCGATGATCACCTGGTTGAATGTCGTGCATAAATTTGCAGGCGCGGATGTCTCGGCATCTTTACGTCAGACGGCGAATCATCTGGCACGACCAACCGAGCGGGCCAGTGATGCCCCCTCGATCTTCAAAATGAAAAGCTCGGATCGCCTCGATCTTGAACAGCCCGTTCAACTCAGAGCGAATCTGTTCCTCGGAAACTCTGGGTGGACCACCTTCGGATTGCTCGTTGGGGTTCCCGCAGAGCATCAAGAATCGGGCTTGAGGTGCGGCGAGCCATTCAAGCGTCTCCAGAAATCCGGATAGATTCACTTTCCGAGCACAGTGAAAGAAGCCGCGATCGAAGAGCAGCGAGAACGATCGCTCGAACGACGCGGAGTCTGAACCCAACGCGCGACGAATGTCCGCCAAAGAGCACAAATCGGCGGCGACAAAGTTCACGCGGACTCCCGTTTCGGCGGAAAGTTTTGACGCTCGATTCAATGCGGAGGTTGAGCAATCGGCAGCAATGACTTCAAAACCTTGCTGAGCCAGATAAACGGCGTTCGTTCCCGCACCGCAACCAAGCTCAAACGCCCGACCAGGAGAAATCAATTTGTCCCCCAAGAAGTGGACGAGTTCACGTTCCACGATCCCGGAATCCCAAGGCGTGTCGCCTGTTTGATACCGTTGATCCCAGTGAGCCGTTTTTGAAGTCATGCTCATTCTCAAATTGAAGCAAGACGCAGCGCTACTTTTTTGTAGGACGGGCACTCGTGCCCGTCGAACCTGAGACGACGGGCAAGAGTGCCCGTTCTACAAGCTTGCTCTAAGCGAACAGCGCATCGACATAGCTGTCGGGATTGAAAACCTGCATGTCGTCGATCCCTTCTCCCACGCCGATGTATTTCACCGGAATTCCCATCTGCATTCGGATTGCCACAGCGACGCCGCCTTTGGCCGTGCCATCGAGCTTCGCGAGAACGAGCCCCGTGCATTGCGTCGCTTCGGAGAAATTCTTCGCTTGGCTCAGTCCGTTTTGTCCGGTTGTGGCATCAAGTACGAGCAAGCTTTCATGAGGCGCGCCTTCGATCTTTTTGCCGATGACGCGATGAATCTTCGTCAGTTCTTGCATCAAGTTATGCGAGGTTTGCAGTCGGCCAGCGGTATCAACAATGACAATATCTTTGCCGGTGTTGAGTGCGTGTTCGCAGCCAGCAAAGGCAACGCTGGCCGGATCGGTGCCGCTTGGCTTCGTGACGATGTCACAGCCAAGTCGTTGGCTCCACAGCGTGAGTTGCTCAACTGCCGCCGCGCGAAACGTGTCTCCGGCGGCGAGCACGACAGACTTGTTTGTGCTCATCAAAAACTTGGCGAGCTTGGCGATCGACGTCGTCTTCCCCGCGCCATTCACACCTGCGACCAAAATCACCATTGGTTTGGTCGATGACAGCTTCAGCGGTGACAGTGGATTCTCGACATCCCAGCTTGAACTGCCGTCACCACGCAGCAGGCTCTTCAGTTTGTCTTTGACCGTCTGCCAAATCTCGTCGATCACAACGGTGCGTCCGAGATGTTTTTCACGCAGTTCCGCCAAGATTGCGTCAGCAGCGGCAACACCCATGTCGGTGCGCAGCAGCCGCTTCTCGAACTCGACCAACTTCAGTTCGTCGAGCAGTTCACCCGCTTTGAACAAGTCGCGGATATCGGTTTGCAACAGTTGCTTGGTCTTGGCCAAGCCCGCTTTGAGTTTGTCGAAAAAGCCCATAATTCGCTCGTTGCAGAGTGTCGAGTTCAAAAAAGAAAACCACCAAGACACCGAGGTCGCCAAGAGTTCTTCTCTCCGCGTCCTTGGCGTCTTGGCGGTTCAATCTGAAGCCTGCGTTACCGAATTCGCAAGCGTTTGCGTTCGCTTTCCAGCAGGACGATCTTACGCAGCCGAGTCGTCTTCGGTGTGACTTCAACGTACTCGTCGTCCTCAATGTATTCCAACGCCATTTCCAGCGACATGTCGCGGGGCGGTTTGAGAATGATGTTCTCATCGTTCCCCGCGCTGCGCATGTTGGACAGCTTCTTCTCTTTGATCGGGTTCACAACCATGTCGTTTTCACGCGAGTTCTCGCCGACAACCATTCCCTCGTAAACCTCGTCGCCCGGCTTGACGAACAGATCCGACCGCTCTTGCAGTTTGAACATCGCAAAGCCGACCACTTTGCCGTTCTCTTGCGAGACCAGCACGCCGTTGGCTCGGTGCGGCACTTCACCCTCACACGGCTTGTAGCTATCAAAGCGATGGTTGATGACCGCCTCGCCCTTCGTCGCATTCAGCAACCGCGTTCGCAAACCGATCAGGCCGCGAGCCGGTATCAAGAAAGTCAGGTGCGAGATGCCGTTATCGCTGGCCATCATGTCGACCATCTGCCCTTGGCGAGCACAGATTGGTTCGATAACCGAGCCCACGCTGGTGGTGGGGACGTCGATCGTCAATGTCTCGAACGGCTCGTGCTTCTGACCACCGATCATCTTGATGATGACCTGGGGCTTGCCGACGGAAAGTTCGTAACCTTCACGCCGCATCGTTTCGATCAGCACTGACAAGTGCAGAATGCCTCGACCGGAGACGAGGAATTTTTCCTTCGTCCCCGCTTCTTCGACGCGCAAGGCGACGTTGTGTTCCAATTCGCGATCAAGCCGATCGCGAATGTGGCGGCTGGTGAGAAACTTGCCGCCGTCTTTGCCCGCCAACGGCGAGTCATTGATCGTGAAGAGCATCGACAGTGTCGGCTCATCAACGGTGATTCGCGGCAACGCTCGCGGAGTGAAACGATCACAAACGGTGTCGCCGATTTCCGGAGTCGGCAGGCCGATCAATGCGACGATGTCGCCCGCTTCAGCCGACTCGACGTCGACTCGACCGAGTTTGTCGAACAGATTCACTCCGACCACTTCGCCGTTGACCTGCGAACCGTCGGCCTTCATGACACAGATCTTTTGGCCTTTGACCACACTGCCGCTGATGATGCGTCCGGTCGCGATGCGGCCGACGTATTCCGACCATTCCAGCGACGTGACCATCATCTGCAACGGACTGTCGGGATCGACGATCGGGCCAGGAATAAATTCCAGCACCTTGTCGAGAAGTGCCGTCACATCAAACGTGCGGACCTTCGGATCGTCAGTCGCATAACCTTCGCGGCCGGAAGCAAACACGTACGGAAAATCGAGCGTATCGTCATCGGCACCCAGTTCGACGAACAGATCGAAGACCTCGCTGAGCACTTCCTGCGGACGGCAGTCCGTTCGGTCGATCTTGTTGACGACGACGAGCGGCTTGAGTTTTCGTTCGAGCGCCTTCTTCGTAACGAACCGCGTTTGCGGCTTCGGGCCTTCAAACGCATCGACCAAAACCAGCGCCCCGTCGGCCATGCCGAGCACTCGCTCGACCTCGCCACCGAAGTCGGCGTGCCCCGGTGTGTCCATGATGTTGATCTTCACGCCCTTGTAATTCACCGCAATGTTCTTCGCGAGAATTGTGATGCCGCGTTCGCGTTCAAGGTCGTTCGAGTCGAGAATGCAGTCCTGCGTCAGTTGCGACTCGCGGAACTGGCCGCTCTGCTTGAGCAGCGCGTCAACGAGCGTCGTCTTGCCGTGGTCAACGTGTGCGATGATGGCAATGTTGCGAATATCTTGCCGACGGCGTGGAGTCTCGGCCACAAGGGAATGATCGTGGTTGTGAGGAAGCGAAGACACTTTGTGCGGGCGATCCAAGGTCGCTGAGGAGGACATTTCAATTCAGTTCAGTGGGAGATAAGAAACGGAATGCCAAAACAGAGGCAGGCTCATGGGGGGCAGAGAGTGTAGCAATCGTCGTCCGGCCCCGAAAGACGACAGTCAGATGCCGTCCCGCAGACGCGAGGTAGCGGATTGTCACGAAGTCGGAGGGGCAAAAACAAGCACGAAGTTTCCAAGAACACACCGCAAATCCACCATAATGACAGAAGTTCCCGGAGATTTGAGCGGCCACGATCAACCGCGCGACGTCAATCACGCTCGAAACGCCAATAAAAATTGCGGATGAATTTTTGAAACATTCGATCAACAAATCGGTCGCTTCCGTTGCGTTGCTCGCCCCATACCCCCTCCCTAGAATCCTGCCCTCTCGCTGGCTCGGTTCTGTTGCGGTCGTCAATTCGCACGTGCCCGCGAGTCCGGAAATCGTTCGTCGCCGTGCGTCGAAATCCTCCGTCTAACAACTCGTCCTTCAAGGAGTGAGGGGAACATGAAGCGAAATGGTCTCGCGTTGCTGGCCTCGTTGGCCGTTGGTTTCAAACGAGGGGCAGTCGCCCTGGGAAGCTTGAAACCCGTTCTGTGTGCCATCGCCCTGTTGCTGTTGGTGGGAGCCACCGCCAGTGCCGGCGAAGCGGACTTGGCCATTCCGGATTTGAATGTCGTCACGTTCCATCTTGTTGGGCAAAACATCTCCGGCTGGTGGCTGCTCTTTTGCGGTGCCTGGGTTATCTGCGGAACATTGGGGATCAGTCTTTACCTGCGAGCGGAAATCAAAAAACTCCCGGCGCACAAGTCGATGTTGGACGTCGCGGAAATCATTTTCCAAACGTGCAAAACCTATCTGCTTCAGCAAGGCAAGTTCCTGCTGATGTTGTTCGTCATCATCGGATCGGCGATGGCGTACTACTTCGTTGGGTTGAAGCACGAACCACCGACTACAGCGTTACTGGTTCTGTTCTTTTCGCTGGTCGGCATGGGCGGTTCGTACTGGGTGGCGTGGTACGGCATCCGAGTGAATACCTTTGCCAACTGCCGGACGGCGTTCGCCGCGTTGCGTGGTGAGCCGTGGGACGTCGTCAACATCCCGTTGCGTTCGGGTATGTCGATCGGTTTGTTTCTGATTTCGCTGGAGTTGGTGATGATGGTCATCATCCTGCTCTTCGTGCCGCGAGCGATTGTCGGATACTGCTTCTTAGGTTTCGCCATCGGTGAATCGCTCGGTGCTTCGGTGCTGCGTATCGCGGGCGGCATTTTCACGAAGATCGCCGACATCGGTTCTGACTTGATGAAGATCGTCTTCAACGTGAAGGAAGACGATCCGCGTAACCCCGGCGTAATCGCCGACTGCACCGGCGATAACGCGGGTGATTCGGTCGGTCCGACAGCGGACGGCTTTGAAACCTACGGCGTGACCGGCGTTGCGTTGATCTCCTTCATCACTTTGGCGGTTGAGAGCGTCGAGATTCAGGCCAAGTTGATCGTCTGGATTTTCGCGATGCGATTCCTGATGGACTTCATGTCGGGCTGCTCGTACTTCATCAACCAGCAAATCTCCGAGAAGAAGTACCTCGGTCTGAAAGAGTTCGATTTTGAAGAGCCGCTGACGCGGCTCATCTGGATCGCGTCTATCCTGTGCATCACTACTTCTTACGGCATGAGTTGGCTGCTGATCGGCGACCTCACCATCAAGGGTGAAGTGCTGCCTCAACTGTGGTGGCAATTGGCGTCGATCATCAGTTTGGGAACGCTGGCCGCGGTGTTGATCCCTGAGTTCACTAAAGTCTTCACCAGTTCGCATTCCAAGCACGTGCATGAAATCGTGATCGCCTCTCGCGAGGGAGGGGCGTCGCTGACGATTCTCTCTGGCTTGGTCGCGGGCAACTTCAGCGCGTTTTGGAAAGGGATGCTGATCGCCGGTCTGATGGCGGCAGCTTACTTCGTCAGTATGTTGGGGCTGGGCGACATCATGGGAGCACACGCTTCCGTGTTTGCGTTCGGCCTCGTGGCGTTCGGGTTCCTCTGCATGGGACCGGTCAACATCGCCGTGGATAGCTATGGCCCGGTGACCGACAACGCGCAGTCCGTGTTCGAGTTGGCTCAGACCGAACACATCCCCGGCATCAAGGACGAGATCAAGCGGGACTTCGGTTTCGATCCGGACTTTGAACTGGGTAAGCATTATCTCGAAGCGAACGATTCGGCCGGCAACACGTTCAAGGCGACGGCGAAGCCAGTGCTGATCGGTACGGCGGTCGTCGGGGCCACGACGATGATCTTCTCGATCATTCTGCTGCTGGAGAAAGCGGGGATGTTGCACCTGAGTCTGACCGACGCTCCGGTGCTGATCGGCTTCATCTGCTGCGGTGCGGTGATCTACTGGTTCTGCGGCGCGTCTATGCAAGCGGTGACGACCGGTGCCTACCGAGCCGTCGAATACATCAAGAAGAACATGGACCTCACCAAGACGGAAGCCGATCTCGAAGACTCGAAGACCGTCGTCCGCATCTGTACCGAGTACGCTCAAAAGGGGATGTGGAATATCTTCATCGTGCTGATGACGATCACGCTGGCGTTCGCGTTCTTCGACCCGAACTTCTTCGTCGCGTATCTGATTTCGATCGCGGTGTTCGGCCTGTTCCAAGCGATCTACATGGCGAACGCTGGCGGCGCGTGGGACAACGCCAAGAAGTACGTCGAAGTCGATCTCAAAGAGAAGGGGACCGACTTGCACGCGGCCACCGTCATCGGCGATACGGTCGGCGATCCGTTCAAGGACACGACCTCGGTGGCGCTCAACCCGATCATCAAGTTCTCGACCCTCTTCGGCCTGCTCGCCGTGGAGATCGCGATCGAGGTGAAGCAAGCGGCGAAGGCCGGAACCGGGGCGGACTACACCGCCTACGTGGGTGTCTTGATGCTGGCCATCGCCCTCGTGTTCGTCTGGCGTTCGTTCTACTCGATGCGGATTCCGCCACGAGACGGCGCGCTTGCCAAGTAGTGCAGAAGTTTCTTTCGCCAACTCCAGAAGCCCGGCTTTTCACCAAAGCCGGGTTTCTTTCATTGAACCGCCTTAATCTTCAAGTAAGCGATGTCACCCTGACCTCACCGAGCTTGCTTCACTGGGATCACTTGGTTGAGGTCAGTTGATCCAGCCGGTGACATCGATGCCGGGAGTCACGATCGCAGTGTCTCGGCCAGGGCTGCCGACGAGGCGGATGGCGAGTGGGGACGTCGAATTGCCGAGGTTCTGGACGGTCAGGTTGAGCTGATCGTCGCCCTCGCCACCGATGACGGTCAGAGTGATCGGGCCATCCATGTCGCCAGGTGGATTGTGATCCGATGGCGGGTTGAGCGAGACAGGTTCGAGTCCAATCAGCAGCCCAAAGATGTCGTTGCCACTACCGCCGCTGAAGACCATATCAAGTGCGCCTCCTTGTGGTTTGATACAAGGAATCACCATGCCGATCAGGCGATCGTTCCCCAAGTCACCTTGCACGTTCAGATTGACTTGGCTGTTGACGAAGAGCGTCGGAGCAAACCCGGTCGTCGATCGTGTGTCGGACCCTGACGAGAGCACGACATAATCGTCACCGGCTCCACCATTGGCGTTCAAATCCAGTCCCGCATTCGCAGTCGCCATGTCGAACGTTTGCTGGACGAGGTCGTTGCCGGTTCCCCCTTGCAGATCAATCGAAGTCCGACCATTCAAGTTGACGTCGCGGACAACGCTCCGAATCGAGTCATTGCCATCGCCCCCATCGAGCGATATTTCCAGCGCGGGGAATTCCTCGACCATCGCCGGGGTCGCCAACGAACCTAACAACGTGCTGATAGAATCCGCTCCCCCTTCGCCCATCACGGTGATGCGGCATGGTCCAGGTGGGAAGAGATTATAAGGATCGGGCGGAACATCGAGCTTCGCATCAAAACGATCGTTGCCTGCGCCCAATCGAACCAGCAAATCAAAACTGCGAAGGTTCGGGTCGATGACGCCGCTCGGGAAAGAATTCCGATCGATGCACGCGGAAACGGAGACAACATCATCTCCGGTTCCCGCGTCGATGCTGACTTGGATGTTTGGATCGACGATGCCGCTCGGGCGAGTATTTCGATCGATACATGCGGAGATCGAGATGGCATCGTTTCCGTCTCCCCCCATAACCATGACTTGGCATGGATCTGGCGGAAACTCAAAGTCCCCGTTGAACACATCATTGCCCGCTCCGAGGTTGGCGTAGAATGTCGCGGTTTGGCTCGTGGGACTGAGTGTGCTCCGATCATTCGGACCGATCACCGTGTGCATCGTCACAACATCGTTACCGACTCCCCCATCGACACCCACTCGACATGGACCTGGTGGGAATTGAATGTTGCCGGTGAAGCTGTCGTCACCCGCTCCAAGACTGGCGATGAGGTCCAGTGACCGTTGCGGAGCACCAGTGGGATCGAGCAACGAATTGAAGCCGTAGTTGACACTAACGGCATCGTTGCCAATGCCGGCATCGACCGAGATGCGACATGGTCCCGGCGGGAACTGACCGTCGGCATTGAATGAGTCGTTGCCGCCGCCGAGGCTCACCTGTAATGCTGCGACATGGAACGGCAGGCCCGGCGGGTCAGGTTGCGGATTGAAGGCATAGATCGTGCGCACATCATCGTTGCCGTCGCCAGTGCTGACTTGAATCAAGTCGATGCCGGTGAAGTTCTGAGCCGGAGCACCATCTGCGGTGACATGAACTCCGCGTTCGTCCTGAACGATTGCAATGTGATTGTCACTGCGATCGCCGACGATCTGCAGCGTGTGACCTTGATTCGCCAAACTCATGGTCGCACTCAGAACTTTGCGTTCTTCGAGTGTTTCGACACGAGTTTGTTGGAAGCCACGGCGACGCGCACTTCCTGCGGCTCCGAACAACGAACGAGTGATTTGATCCAGCCAGTGACGACGAAAAATCATGATGAGATTCCCGTTTTGAAAAAGTGTAAGACAGCGCGCAGGGAGTCCCTACGCGAAACAAAATCCTGGACCGCAAACGGAGGCGATGACTGATCAAGTCAACAAAAACGTTTGCTAGCGGCAGCGAGCAGTCACTTCCCGATTTGGCCCGCAGGAGGATCACTGCCTTGATTTGAGCGAAGGATGTCGCGACGTCTGCGAGACCCATCTGCTGAAGAGAGTCTTGAAAATCAGCGTGTGACCAAAGCGGCCAATACTTTGTTAGTCAAACTGAGCGGTTTTGTTTTTGCCCACGGAACACACGGAAGGAAATGAACGCTGGCATTTGCGATTCCACGAACCAAGAGCGCCAAAAAGACGCCGTAACACCTCTTTTTCCGTGTCTTTCAGTGTGTTCCGTGGACTGAAATTGCTCAGTTTGAGTTTGTGAAGCGTGCGGAGATGAATGGTGAGCGGAGCTGACGTCACGCAGACCACCAGGTTCCAATTGTGTGTTCAAAATCTGTCGAATCGCTGCGATCGTCGCGAGCGGCGGAATCGTGATGATCGTCTCAGGTCGGATGTTTGATCAGGAAAAGCCTGATGTCGCGTGATGCCGCAACGAGTGAGACGCCTGCTGTCGGATTCCGACCAATTCTTGGAGGAGTCTTTGTTGTGAGTCTGGAAGGACGATTTCGTAGGTCGGTTTTTCAAACCGATCAGACGAAAATACCCGGTTTGAAAAACCGGGCTACGGAAATACGACGTCGCTTTCTCCAGCCTCACAAGACCGCGTCACCCCTGACACGTCTCGTGGTTGAGTTCGAGACTGAGGTCTATCTATCCGATGTTGCGATCAAGTTTGTCATGGCCCTGGAACCGCCGAAACGCGGAACCGCCGCAGCCTCCACGGCGAGTGCTACAACTCGCGGAGCTGGAAGAGCGGGTGCTCTTTAGTGCGGCTCCGGCGAGTGGGATCGGTGTGTCGCCGGAGCACCATCATGCGGCTGACGGAGCCTCCGCTGTCGCGGGGTTCGGTGACATATTGGCTGATCTGGGATTGTTCCCGCATGATGCGCTGGCGAGTGCTCCTCATGCGACTCACCTCGATCACGCAGATCATGCGGTGGTGGATGCCTCACATCAGAATGCCGGCGAGGGTCGCGCACCGATGTTGCTCAATCCGCACGACCACGCCGACGTCGCCGTGCGGCGTGAGTTGGTCTTCGTGGAAACTAACGTCGATGGCTATCAGCAGTTGGTCAACGATCTGGTGACACAGCATTCCGGTACGGTGCAGTTTGAAGTGGTGCTGCTCGATCCGCATCATGATGGGATCACGCAAATCGGTGAACTGCTCGCCGGACGGACGGGAGTCGATGCGATTCACATTATTTCGCACGGCTCGGACGGGCATCTGTTGCTTGGTGACACGATGCTCGATGCGCAGACGTTGGACTCGCGAGCGAATGACATTGCCGCGTGGTCGGCGGGACTGAGCGTCAATGCGGACATTCTGATTTACGGCTGCGATGTGGCTCACGATGGAGTCGGGCGCGCGTTGGTGGACGGCCTGGCTCGGCTGACTGGCGCGGATGTCGCCGCGAGTTCCGATGCCACGGGAAACATTCAACTTGGCGGCAACTGGGACTTGGAATATCGAGCCGGTCACGTTGAGACGAACGTGGCCTTCAGCGAGTCCTTCCAAGAGCAGTGGTTAGAACTGCTACCGAATACGGCTCCGACGCTTGATAACACGAAGAACCCGATGCTAACGGCAATCAATGAAGATGCCGGTGCGCCGTCGGGAGCAGTTGGTACGCTCGTCTCTGCGTTGGTCGATTCTTCGAGCCCATCAGGTCAAGTCGATAATGTCACCGATCCCGATAGCGGGACGCTGCTGGGGATCGCGGTAACAGCGACCGACACGAGCATGGGGACGTGGTATTACTCAACCGATGGTGGCACGAATTGGAATGCGTTGGGGGCGGTGAGCGACGCGAGCGCTCTGCTGCTCGCCGCTGATGCCGATACGCGGCTCTACTTTCAGCCCAATGCTGATGCGAACGGAATGTTGGCCAATGCGATCACGTTCCACGCTTGGGATCAAACCAGCGGTACGAACGGCAGCGTTGTTGATTTGACCGGCACGCAGACGGTGCTGGACCAGTTCTCAGTTGCGTCGTACAGCAATAACGACGGAACACAGAGTTGGAGCAGTCTGTGGACGGAGACCGATTCCGCCGGCGGCGGCCCAACCGGTGGCAGTACTCGGATCACGGGGGGCGAACTACGTGTGGAAGCTGCCGGATCGGGAGCCAACTACGTCTATCGACAAGCGGATCTGACCGGCGCAACCACCGCGACGCTCTCGTTTAACTACCACAGCAATTTGGGATCGGGCGACCGCATCGACGTTCAAGTGTCCAACGATGGCGGCGCGACTTACACGACACTGGCGGGAGGCACGTTCAACAACACCAACACCGCCCCCGGAACCAAGTCGCTCGATATCTCGGCCTACATCGCTGCGAATACTCGGATCAGATTCATTGAAGTCACCGACGGTTACGGCGGCTATGCGTATTTTGACAACGTTCAAATTTCAGCCACGGCCAACAGCACGGGCGGGACTGCGGCCTACAGTACGGCCTCTGACACTGCCTCCCTGACCGTGACCGCAGTCAACGATGCTCCGACCATCACGTCGCCTGCGGGAGTCTCGGTCAACGAATCGGCTGATTATCTCTTCGGTACGGGAGTCGGCGACGACCTTGTGGTCGGCGATGTCGATGCCACAACACTCGATGTCACGATCACCGCCAGCAACGGCGGGCTGACGTTGAGTCAGACAACCGGCTTGACCTTCATTACCGGCGACGGCTCGTTCGATACGACGATGCACTTCACGGGGAGCATTGCGGACATCAACGCCGCGTTGCACGGAGCGGACTACCGACACGGACTCGCTCACGGCTCGAGCGAAACGTTGTCGATGTTGGTCAGCGATCTGGGAGCGACCGGCGTGGGTGGGGCGTTGACCGCCTCTGCCACGACAACGATCACGATTGTCGCTCCCAGTGCCGTTGTTGGGGACGGTTTCTTACAAGGGCATTATCTGGAGATCGGGTTTGGACAGAATGGAGCGATCGGTTCAGATGGCGCGGCTCCGACTGGGTTCAAGAGTGCTGGCTCGCTGCTCGGTGTGGTCGTTGATAATGAGCGGGACGGCTGGGCGACCTACGATGGCGACTTTGTGACACCGGGCACTCCCGTCGAAACATGGGGCGTCAGCGTTGCTGGCACCACTTCCTCGAACGAAAACGCCGGCGGGACTGCGGTCACGGGCGGCCTGGTCAATTATCAGTCAACACCGTCGGGGCAGACGATCGAATGGCTTGGCCATCAATCCGGCCTCAACATCCATCAGATCTACACGGTCGGAGCGAACGATCTTTACATGGAGGTCGAAATCCGACTGACGAACCTCAGCGGCAGTAATCTCACTGATGTCTACTACTATCGCAACGTTGATCCGGACAACAACTTCAGCCAAGGCAGTCCAGGCGGATATGCCACGACCAACACCATCATCAGTCAAGGAAACCTCGCTGGAGCTTCGATGGTCTCAGCAACGCAGACAGACGGTTCGTATCTCGGACTGATGGGCTTCGGTGAGAACTCGCGAGTCACTCGCGGCGGCTTCAACAATCTCAATCCGCTCGACATCTACAACGGCACCGGCGGACTGAATCAAACCGGCTCGAACACCAGCGACGCCGCAGTCTCGCTGGCGTTTCATTACGACGCGATCGCCAACGGCGAAACGGTGAATTTGCGGATGCGTTACTACTTCGGCTCGTCGGATGCGGCGATTCCGGTGGTGGACCTCGACGCCGACAATAGCAGCGGAATTGCCGGCGGAAATTACTCCGCGTCGTTCACCGAAAACAGCGGACCAGTCACGATCGTCGATGCAGATGCCACCGTCCTGAGCCCCAGCAACGGAACGCTCGACAGCATGAGTGTCACGCTCACGAACTTGCTCGACGGGAACGCAGAATCGCTGCACGCCGACACCACGGGAACCGGCATCACCGCCGCTTACGACAGCGGAACTGGCGTGCTGACATTGTCCGGTGCTGATACTGCGGATCACTACCGCACGGTCTTGCGAACGCTGACATACGACAACACCTCGGACAATCCGACCGAAACCGCGAGAATCATCACGTTGGAGGCGACGTCCGGCTTCAATGTCTCGAATGCGGTCACCTCGACTGTCTCGATCACTGCGACCAACGACGCGCCGGTGATCACCAGCAATGGCGGCGGTACGGACGCTTCGATCATGCTCGCGGAGAACATCACCGACGTGACCACCGTCACCAGTTCCGACCCCGATGGTGGTACGGCGACTTATTCGCTCAGCGGTGCGGACGCCGGTTGCTTCACAATTAATCCTCATACCGGCCAGTTGCGATTCGCGTCCGCCCCGAACTTTGAAATGCCTCACGACGCCGATGCCAATAACCTCTACGACGTCATGGTCACTGCGAACGACGGCGCGGGAGGGACCGATTCGCAAGACATTCACGTCGCGATTACCGACGTCAATGAGTTCGCGATCTCCGCCATCAGCAACACCGGCGCGGCAAACAACACCGTTGCCGAGAACGCTCCGATCGGCACTCCTGTCGGCCTCACCGCTTTCGCCAATGATGCGGATGGAACGACTCACGACGTCACCTATGCACTCGACGACAACGCCAACAACCAATTTGCGATCGACCCTGCAACGGGAATCGTCACTGTCGCCGGATCAATCGACTACGAAGCTGGCGTGACACGGACGATCGTGGTCCGAGCGACCTCGCAAGACCTTTCAACAACAACGCAATCGTTTGTCATCGACATTCAAAACCTGAACGACAACGCTCCCGTCGCGACGAATGGCAACTATGCGGTTGCCGAAGACGGAAACCTGACTGCGCCGGTCGCGGGTGTGTTATCTAACGCCAGCGACGCCGACGGCAACTCAATTACCGCCGCACTCGATGCCGGGCCGAATCACGGTTCGCTGACATTCAACGTCGACGGCAGCTTCAACTACGTGCCGAATGCGAACTACTTTGGGACCGACAGCTTCACATATCACGCCGTTGATTCGGGCGGCTTAGCGAGCAACGTGGCAACAGTCGGCATCACCGTCAACGAGGTCAACGACACGCCGATCGCGAGCAACGCCGCCGCCACGACGAACGAAGACACGCCCGTCAGCGGCAATGTCCTCAACAACGTCACCGATCCCGACAACACCGATGGCATCACTGGTAACGAAGACACGCATACCGCAGCACTCGACGCAGGACCGAGTCACGGCTCGCTGACGTTCAATGCCGACGGCACCTTCAACTACACGCCCAACGCGAACTACTTCGGGACCGACAGCTTCACGTATCACGCCGTTGATTCGCGCGGTGCGGCAAGCAACGTTGCGGCAGTCGCGATCACTGTCAGCGAAGTCAACGATGTGCCCGTCGCGAGCAACACCGCCATCACGACGAACGAAGACACGCCCGTCAGCGGCAACGTGCTCAACAACGTCACCGATCCCGACAACACCGACGGCATCACCGGCAATGAAGACACACACACGGCCGCGCTCGACGCCGGGCCGAGTCACGGTTCGCTGACTCTGAACACCGACGGCAGCTTCAACTACACGCCCAACGCACATTTCTTCGGCGTGGACAGCTTCGTTTATCACGCCGTCGATTCGCGTGGTGCGGTGAGCAACATCGCCACCGTGACCGTTTCGGTTCACGAAACCAACATCGCTCCGGTCGCGCACGACGACAGCGTTGTCACCGATCAGAACACGCCGCTCAAAGTGACTGGTTTGGGAGTGCTCGTCAACGACACCGATGCTGATCATGATTCGCTGAAAGCTCAGCTCGTTTCTGGACCATCGCATGGAACATTGACGCTCGCGCAAGATGGCACTTTTGTGTATTCACCAGACTCCGCTTTCACGGGAACGGATTCCTTCCGTTATCAAGCCAACGATGGTCACGAAGCGTCGAACACAGTTGCCGTGACGATCACTGTGCGACCTCTTGGAACCGGCGTGACGCCGCCGAATCCAACGCTTCTGCCACCGCCACATCTAGGGCCACCGGGTGAAAATCCTCACCCCGTTCTTCCGCCAGTCATTGGCCCGCCACCGCCTCAAATCGTCACGGGGACTGAGCCAGAACTAAGCCGCGTTCCCGTTCTTCCGCCAACTCCTTCGCTTACGATAATTGACGCTCCGTTGCTCGTCGCAGACTTAACCGCGATGCAGTCAACTCCATCGTGGTGGCAAGTGAGACTCAGCGATCAGGACTCGGTCACCATCACCGAAGAAGCGTCATCGACGAACGAAGTCGAAGTGCTGCTGACATCGCCCCCGGCGATCATGTTTCAAGTTGATTGGCAGTGGAACAACTCACCTGACGAGACGCAGAAAGATGGTCAATCGCCGCTGTCACTGGAACACATGGCCGCAGGAGCAACGGTCTCTGTCGTCTCCGCATTCTCAGTCGGGTACGCCCTCTGGACGCTACGAGGTGGCTATCTGCTGACCAGCTTCTTGGCTGCATTGCCCGCGTGGCAAATGATTGATCCGCTGCCAGTACTACAGAGTTTTGCCGCAGCCAAAGATGACGATGAAGAGGAGGGCATCGACGAAGACCGTCACGGACAGCGTGAGGGTCGCAGCCTTTCTTCGTTCGTGCAACACCGTTCACGCAAGGTCGCTGCCGCAGCGGAGACAGCAAATTCCCCAACCACCCCGCACGATGACGGGGGAGCCACATAGCCATGCGAATGATTAGCACCACAACTCGGATCGCGGTCGGACTCGCGTCCATCACGCTTAGCGCCATCTTGACGGCTGGGCTGTTGGGCCTGATTCCGGACAGCAACCGCGCGATCATGGAAGGGCGGAGCCGACTTTGCGAAACGATGGCCATTAGCTTCACGCTGCTCACCAATCCCAACGATTACGAGCGGATTCGTGTCGGCTTGGAAGCGGTCGTCGATCGCGATCCCCATTTGCAGACCGCCGCTGTGCGACGTGTGGGAGGCGAACTCTTGGCTCGCGCGGGCAATCACGAGCAGTTGTGGAACAATGCTGCGACGAAAGACCTGCCCGGCGCGCAGATGTTCGTCCCGATCATGGTTGATGGCGAACCGTGGGGCTCTCTCGAATTTTGTTTTGAACCAATCCATTCCGCCGGTTGGTTGAATCTGTGGAAGTCCTCGGAGTTTCGGTTGCCGTTGTTCATGGCGATTTCGAGCTGGCTCGGATCGCTGTTCTATCTGAAGCGTGTGCTGCGACATCTCGACCCGTCGAAGGTCGTACCTGGCCGAGTTCGTCAGGCACTCGACACGCTGACCGAAGGGCTGTTGCTGTTGGACAACAACGAGCGGATCGTGCTGGCGAATC
>JAYUFI010000098.1:0-2795 GCA_043738805.1 Planctomycetaceae bacterium
ACGTCTTCCGTGATGAGGTAACGATCGAGATGAGTGATCAGTGGGAGCGCGGAGCCAGCAACGGACTCGATCCACAATGACTCAGCTTCGGCAAACACAAAAATGTGGCCGATCGCCTTGCCTTGAATGCTCGTCACGAACGCTTCGCAGCCCTGTCCTACTTGCACCTTCTTGATCTCGTTCGTGCAAAAGTTATGCAGAAATTTGAGCCGATCTCGTCCGGTCAATTCGATTTGAATACGGTCACCAACGTCAAATATCGCGACATCGTTGACGGCAGCGGCTCGTTCGGCAAAGAGGTCGATAGTCATGACAGATAGCTTATTTTTAGGCTCTGTTCCGCAAATCGTAAGCGAGCCTTTCTAAGGCTCGCCGTCTTTTCACAGAACCCACAATTCTCGGCATTTGGCTGATGCCTCTCGATAAAGGTCAACCAAGGCTTTTAACATCTTTTTAGGATTGAAGCTCCTTGCAAAGATTGAGGCGACTCCTGCAAGGCGGTGCTGGTTATGTCTATGACATCGCCAGCGGTGACAACATCGTCACGTCGTCATTCGCTCTATTGCTTGGCCGTTTCGTCCTGGGGCGTGAATCCCAGCACGATGTCAAACTGAGCGGCCAGTTCGCCGATCTTCGATTCTTTGAGAGGAGTGAAATCGACCAGTAATGACTCGCGGGCTTTGTCGTCGCGGATGCCGCGCAAGACTCCGTCCTTCGCGTTGCCGGGATGTCCCTTCACGTAACACTGCGTCGTAAACTTCTCTTGCTTGGGAACTTTTACCGCAAAGTGAATGTGCGGAGTGCGTCCGGGATACGGCACTGGCTTGATTGTCCGAAAGGCATACTCGCCGGTGCGACCAGTCAAGAAACGGCCAAATCCTTGGAAATGCGTGTCGCGCTTGTCTCGATTGCCGCTGCCGCTGTGCAAGTACGCGCCGTGATGATCGACCTGCCAAATCTCAACGACCGCGTTACGAATTGGCGAACCGCTGGCGTCGAGAATTCGTCCGCTGAGATACGTCACTTCACCGATGGCTGCGTCGATCGTGTCATTGATGATCAGCAGATCGTTGTCCGTGTCGAGCGGCAGTTTGTCCGGATAAAATGGCCCTTCGGTTTGCTTCGGTGTGCGTGTGAGTTCTTCCGCAAACGCTCCGGGAACATGAACGGCAGCGAAGCCAACAGTGATTCCGCTCAAGAAGGTCCGACGAGTAACGAGAGGACGATCAATCAACATCGTTTTTCCTTTTGAATTAGGTACGGTGAAATTGCGGTGATCAAACGGCGTGACGTCGTTATCGCCGAAGGCGATAGTTTTATGGCGAGATTCTAAGCAGCCATCATCGCTCCGCAGGAAGAGCTGATCGCTTTACAGGACGTTGGCAAGAATCGGCTCGTCACTACGTGTGCATTATGGCGTTTTGACATCACTCACGCAGTACAGAAACCGATTCGAGCGGAGCAGCAACTTGCCGTCGGCAATCGCGGGACTGGCGTTGAAGTCAGATTCGTCATCGAGCTTGTTCGTCGCCAGGACTTCGCCCTGTCCCGTCAGCGAAATTACGAACGTGCCATTCTGGCGAGTGACGAGGTAAGCCTTTCCATCCGCAACAACCGGCGACGCATAAATTCCACCCGCACCGGAGAGCCGTTGCTGAAACAGCGATTCACCATCCTTTGCACCAAGACAACCGAGGATGCCTCGTTCGTTCACACACAGAATGCGATCGCCAGCAAGAACCGGTGACGGGACATAAGAACTGAGCGACTTCTTCCACACGGTATGCGTCTTCGTCACTTCATCACGTCCGCCGGATCGGATCGCAACCGCACTTCCTGAGCGGCCGCCAACCGCATAGACGATGCCGTCGCGAGCGATCACGCTGCCACAGATCGTTTGATCTTGAATGCCTTCGCCAAACCAGAGGAACTCGCCGTTATCGGGATCGAAGCCCCAAACTTCATGCGGTGCGCTGAGGGCCAATTCGGTTTTCTCTTGCGGCGCATCCACCAACACTGGCGTCGACCAAGAACCGTGCAAGCTCGACGCTTCGGTCTTCCACACTTGCTTGCCCGTCGTCTGATCGAGCGCAATCAACGCGCGACTTTCCGCCCCCGCGTTTACGATCACTTTGTCTCGATACAAAATCGGGCTGGAGCCTGATCCCCAGTTGTTCTGCGCAGAACCGGTACCGACGTTCGTTCGCCAGAGTTCTTTGCCGGTCAGGTCGTAAGCCAACACACCGGTCTTGCCGTAGAAGACGAAGACTCGTTCGCCATCGGACGCGGGAGTACTCGTGGCATAACCGTGGTCGCGAATGAAACCGGAGTAACGATCTTCCGACTGAGTCGCCGCGACTACTTTGTCCCAGATCACCGCGCCGTCTTTCAATGACAGACAAAGCAGATGCCGTTGCAGGTCTTGCATCTCGCCCGGCTTGTCTCGATCGACGCCATAACCGGAATAACACGTGAGAAAAATTTTGTCCCCGACCACAATCGGGCTTGAACTGCCGGGGCCAGGGAGCGGAGTCCTCCAAGCCACACCGTTTTGGCTATCCCACTTAACCGGTAGACCGCGAGCGTCACTCACTGCCGAGCCATTCGGTCCACGGAACCGCGTCCAACCGCTCGCATCCGCCGCAACGCTCGAACTTTCACCGCAAAAGAAGGTCGCTGCCGCACACGGTATTAACGCCCACAACCAACGAGTTCGAGAGCACATCAGCAAACTCCTTGAGGAAATCTCTGATAGAAAGAACGCTCGCCATGACTCGTTTCAACAGATCCATCGT
>JAYUFI010000099.1:0-19334 GCA_043738805.1 Planctomycetaceae bacterium
ACGACCACGAAGGCCAGTCGAGTTGTGCCTGCGTCTTCCGCTCTCGCACTGTCGGTGGGAGCCGCAGTCGAAACGTCCAGGGATCAGCCAGACGGTTCACGCTCCATCCTGGTGGCCTCTCAGGCCATCAGGTTCCCAGCGGTCTCTCAGGTCGCTGGGACGTGGCCAAACTCAACGTTCGCCACGCACGCTCGCACGATTGTTATTTCAAGGGATCACGCAGACCGCCGGAGCAACCCACATAATCAGAACAACAAGCGTTTAACGCACAATCGATACCGTCGGCATAATTGACTTAATCGGTATAATCGGACTTTTGTCGCAACGTACTCACACTGAAGGAATTGCAAAGCACCGGCAGCGACTCCGTGAGTATTCAAGGGCAAATCACCGCCGCCGAGCGCACCGATTTTTGAACGTTTTCGTAAAGCAGCGTTTCGTGATCGTGACACGCGACGACCTGTCACAAGGTAGGCGAGCGGAACTCATCCGGCTGGTGATGGTTCATCGCGTTTCGTTTTTGAGTGAGCGGGCAAACGGCTCTCTCCAATCGAAACCCAAACCTTCCCGCTCAACTCTCCGATGCTGTACTGCCATCAACATCCGGTGAAATCAACCAATTTGTCGAAGACGTCGTTCGCGCCAGACAGGTTTGATTCTCAACGTGATCGCTTCCGCGTCGTGCTTAAGAACGCATTCAACCGGCGCATGGCAAACGGCTGATTCGACTCGTAACATGCCGACCCGTTGAGCGGCTGTTGACCGCTCAAGTTCTCGATCAAGTGAGATCACCCACACCATCAGGTTTGCCTCGGTAGTTCCTCGCTTTTGCACTACGAACGTTTTCCATCAACGGATTGATCACCGTAGTGCAGAAGCCTGGCGACCACCGAGGCCAGCTCGGTGGGGGCATATGATTGAGTTCTGGTTGTTGAAGTTTGTCGTTCTTTCAAGCAGGTCTACCCTGCGTCGCGTGGATCATGGCCGCTTTGCAAGTTCCGTGTCCGAAATGTGGCAAGACACTGAAGCTCCCCGATCGCAGTTTGCTCGGACGCAAAGGAAAGTGTCCGAAGTGCAAACATGCCTTCGTGCTGACAGAGTCAGCTTTGAAGGGCACACCCACGCCGATCAGTGAACCGGACGACGCTGCGCCTGACGTGAGCGAGTTGTACGAAGAGCTGGAGCAAATCGAACAACGCCGCCAAGGTGAGCCGGATGAAGTGTCACTCGAACTGGCTCAGCCAAGTCTCACGCCGCTTCCAACAGGAACGAGTGCGCGATGGGTGCCGGATCAACAAGCCGCCCCGCCGCCGCCGATGCAGTTGCCTCCCGGATATCCGCCGGGGATGCCGATGCCTCCGCAGGGAATGCCACCGGGACAACATTGGCCCGCTCAATACTGGCCGCAGCAGCCGTACCCGCCACAGCAATACGCACCGCAGCAGTATTCCGGCCAACCGCAACAATATCCCGGCCAGCCACCGATGCCGGGATATCCTCAGCCGATGCCGCCGGGTTACGGGCAACCCAATTATGGTCAGCCCAACTACGGGCAGCCGACTTACGGACAGCCCGCCGTGCCGCCGCCGATGATGGTCCCGCCGCCACAACAGCCACCGGCCTTGATCGCGCCGGAACCTCCGCCCGCTGACAACGACAACCCGTTCGCCGCGATAGTTGAATCGGAATCGGGGCCGAGTGCCTTGCCGCCGATGAACGAGATGTTGAATCGCGCATCAGTTGTAAAGAGCAAAAAAAAGCAGAAATCAAAACAGACGCAGATGGCCGCGTATATTTTCGGCGTCTTGGTCGTCGCGCTGATTGGCGGAGTCGTCGCATTCACCAGTTCGCAGTCGGGGTCAAAGGGAAATGGAAAGAAGCTCGCGAACAACGATGCTGACTCCGGTGATTCCGCTGACGATCCCGCTTGGGAACCGCCGCTCTCCGCTCGCCCCACGAAGGGCGATCCGATCGAGTTGTTCTGTATGCCTTACGGTGTGACGGTGGTCGTACATCTGCGGCCTGCCGAGTTATGGGTCGCGAAGTCGCAAGGGGAAGAGTTCCGCTTTTGTTTAGGCCCGCTGGGCGAATGGATCGAATCGCAGATCAAAGAGATTTGCTTGTACGAACCGGCGCAGATCGAAGAGGTGACGCTCGGACTCATCCCCAACGTGGTCGGCGAACCGATGCAAGTCGCGGCGCTCGTGCGGCTCAAGGACCGAGTTCAAAAGTCGGACCTCATCAAAGCATTCAAAGGAGAATACAACGAATCGGGTTCCCAGTATCCGGTCTATCTCAGCGAGAAGTACGCTTACGTCATCAAAGATTTGCAGACCTTCGCCGTCGCTCCGAAGTTGAAGCAGGCGGAGATGGCCGAGTCGGTCAATCGTCCGAACGCTCAAGCTCCCGGCATGGAAGCGTTGCTCAAGCTGACCGATCGGCAGCGGCATTTGGTCGTCATGTTCGAGCCGACGGTCATCGGTGCTCACGTGCAGTTCATTCTCGACAAGCCGCTGCATCAGTTCTCCGATCGCTTCTTGGAGTTCTTCAACGCCAAGCAGATCGAAACGGTTGCGTGGAGCATGCACGTTGGCAGCGAAAAGTTTCACTCGGAAATTCAAATGCGGAACAAGACATCGGTCACGAAGACTGTCTTGCAGAAACAGATGAAACAAAAGCTCGACAAACTGCCGCAAGAACTGGCGGATTCGATTCGCAGTTACATGGACCCGAAGGTACTCGGCCCGCGACAAATCATCGGACGCTTCCCCGCGATGATGAAAGCGGTCTCGATGGCGACGCACTCATCAACCGGCGATCGCTGGGCCACGCTCACGACATCGCTCCCCGAACGAGCGGCCCCGAACTTGGCGATCGGTGCGCTCTTCACGTGGGACGAATCGACTCGCACCGACTTCAAGAAGGCTGCCGCCGTTCCCGACAAACCGAAAGACACGCCGAGCAAACTTCCCGACTTAGTCGCCGATCGTTTGAAGCAACTGAAGCTCGAAGTCGAATTCGATCGCGTGCCGCTGCAAGACTGTTTCAAGTACATCTCCGACGAATGCAAAGTGGCGATCGACATCGATGGCGATGCGTTGAAGGCGGCTGGCTTCACCAAGAACATGCCGCAGAAAATGGCGCTCGGCAAAGTTAGCGGGCTCGAAGGAATCGCCGGCATCCTGCAACGTTACGCCAAGGAAAAGATCCCGATGGTGCTGGTGATCCAAGAAGACAAGAAGCGTGCGTTGATCACCACGAAAGATTTTGCCGAAAAGGATAAGCTGACTCCCGCCACGTTGCCTGAAGTGACCGTCAAGTAACCCGCAGCGTTAGCGAGGGCGAACGCTCAGCCGGTTCTCATTCGCGATTTCGCGTTCCGAAGCGCCCGCCTCGCTCATACTTCGGGTTACTTTTCAGCAGCAGACCGGCATCGGGGTGCCTTCCATGTCCGCCGTCCACTTTCAATGTCCGAAGTGCCAAGCTCCGTTGCGGTTGGAAAACCGTGCGATGTTTCTCGGACGGACGTTTGCTTGCCCCGATTGCTCTGCGATGTTGCTGATTGAACCACATGGCCATGACGGCGTTTCCGCGCGAGTCACAACAGCGGCAATCAGCGAACCTCATCATGGGTTGAAGCCGTCAACGTCTGCGAAGCCAAAAGTGATTGAGCAACAAGCCACGCCGACGTTGACTGCATCAACGCGGCCAAACTTCGGCGTGCATCTACAGCCGCGAGCCTCGGTAATGGACACACTCAGCCGCCGCCCGGCCCTACTCGGCTGGAGCGTGGCAATCTTGTTCGCGATCGTCCTTTTTGCCGTCATCAACTCCAGTAACAAGCCGCCTGTTCAAGAGATCGCTCCCGTCGCAAAAGCAAACCCCAAGCTGAAGGCTCAACTAGCGGAAGATGCTCAAGCCGATAGGAACCTTGCGGCCAAGCCGGTTGATCCCGAACTCATGATTGCCGATGAGCACGTGGACGGTGCCAATCAAACTCCGGACAAACAACCTCAGCCAATCGAGACCACCAAACCGGAAAATATCACCGCCACAGCGAAGCCCGATGCGGATCTCAAACGTGCTGACGGAGCCGCTCCGAAACCGGGAGACGATCCCACTCTTCCCGCTAACCAGCCTGATGCTCCAAAACCAGTCGCCAACAACCTGCCCCCCGAACCACCTCCGGTGCCAGTTCCTGAAGTACCCAAGAATGAAACTGTCGAAACCATCGAAGCGCGCCTGAAACAAAAGCTCGCGCGCTTTGACCAAGCGAAACCAGTCCCGTTCGTGAAACTGCTGGATGTTCTCGAAGACCTCGCCGGAGTCTCGATCGTGTGGGATTTGGAAACCGTCGATGACAAACAACTGCAGAAGACCGTGACGCTCAAACTGCAACAAACGACCGTCGGCGAAATTCTGGATGCGTTGTTGAAACAAGTGGGATTGTCACGGCACATCGCCGATGGACGGATTGAGCTATCGCCGATCGTCAAACAGGAGAAGTGACGATTGGCTTGCATGAGACGAGTGCTTCGTCACTTCTTGAATTTCGGGGTGGGTGGCTGTGACAAAGCACGAGACCTGTCTCGATGGCATTCATCTTGGAATACTCAGGCTTCCAGATCTGATTTGAAATTGTGCAACTTCAAAACTATCGCTTCGGGTTCATGTACCGCAACGCAATGAGCACCGAAACGAACACCGAGGAGACTTTTCCGTGGAGCTGGATGACACGATTTGTTACTGCTTCCACATCTCGAAGCGGAAGATCTTCAACTTCATGCGGATTCATCAGCCGCGCCGAGCGAGTCAGCTTTCCGAATGCGGCGGCGCGGGATCGGGATGCGGCTGGTGCATCCCGTTTATCAAGCGGTACTTCACCGAAGAATCCGAACAAGCACCTCGGCAAGAAGACACGCTCACGCCCGACGAGTACGCTCGTCAACGTGGCGACTACATCAAAGCGGGCAAAGGAACGCCGCCGTCTGGAGCGATTCCGCCGCCTCCAGTGGATGAGACGCCCTGAGCCATCAATGTTTTGCGACGACGCAATGTGACCTATCACGCAAGACAACGACGACTCACTCGTACCGCGTCCGCTCCGCGACACTGAAGGTTTCTTGTTCGCGGACAGTATTCGATACGATCAACTCAGCGAGCAATCCGAGCGATAAGGTTTGACCGCCGAGCAACGTCGCCGCAACTGAGTACGCCAGAAGTGGCCGTGAACCGATCGGCGTGGCCGGGATGATCGAAGCAATGCCCAGCAACGGCGGAATGTTCATGAGCATCCAGAATATGGCGAGATAACTCAGACCAAGGCTGCCGAATCCCAAGAAGGTCAGCCCGATCGCGCCGAGCATATGTTGCGGACGCTGACCAAAGCCGGTCAAAAATTTCACCGTCAGCAGGTCAAGAAAGCCGCGTAGAAATCTGCGGACGCCGTACTTGGAATGACCGAACTGCCGCTCGCGGTGATGCACGGGAAGCTCAGTCACTCGAAAGCCACGAGCATGCGCGAGCACCGGGATGAACCGATGCAGCTCACCGTAAATGCGAATTTCGCGAGCGACCGATGCGCGAAACAGTTTCAGTCCGCAGTTGTGATCGTGCAGCCTCAGGCCCGTCAGCCAGCCGATCATGCCGTTGAAAACACGACTGGGATAAACCTTGTGCCAGGGGTCGAGTCGCCGCTGCTTCCAACCGTTCACAACATCGAAGCCGTTATTCAACTCGGCGAGGAACTTCGGAATCTCCACCGGGTCGTCCTGCAAGTCAGCGTCCATCATCATGAGATGCTCGCCAGTCGCGGCCCGCATCCCCGCAGTGAGCGCGGCCGCCTTGCCGAAGTTCCGTCGAAGGCGAATTCCCGAAACACGAGTGTCCTGTGCTGACAACTCGCGAATGACTTCCCAGCTCCGATCGCGCGAGCCGTCGTCCACAAAGATCACTTCCAACGTGATGCCATGCTGCTGGCCGACACTGCTGATCTCACCGAACAACTGCGCCAAACTTTCAGACTCGTTGAGAACTGGAACGATGATCGACAGCATGAAGATGTGTCCGAAAGATTGAAGCTCGAAACCCGAAGGGGAACGCACTGTGTTGTAGGGCGGGCACTCTTGCCCGTCGCCATTGTTTCTTTCTCTTGCGAAGGACGGGCAAGAGTGCCTGTCCTACGAAACATTTCGCCGCCCATCTCGAAATCTCACAAGCACTCCCAACCCGGCAGTGGCGATGATTTCAGCCGCCAGCCACACGCCACGCAACAGTACTGTTGCAGCCACCGCTTGCGATTGACTGATCCCTGGCTGATCTTTGAGCAACTCAATCAGAATCCCTTCGCGAACTCCCAACCCGCCGGGAGCAAAGATCGCCAAAAATCCGAGGAACGAAGCGGACGAAACATCACCAGTCCACGTCAGCCATTCCGACAACGAGGCCATCACGCCAACCGATCGCAGCGCGCATCCCAAGCTCAAACCGTGCAACAACCATGTCGTCACGAACACGAAGGACCAGAGCAGGAGGAAGCGGCTGCGGATTTGGATGGGTTCGTTGAGGGGTTGAGCGAAGAGGGGCTGCGTAGAGGCGGCAGACTCTTGCGAGGGAATCGGTTTGGTTAGCTTGCGAGCGATCAAGCCGAGTAGCTTGGCGGTGACCGGCACCAAGATCACGCAGACGGCAACGACCGACAGGCCGAACATCAGCGGGTGCCCGAACACCGGACGGAGAAAATTCGGCAAACCTTCGATCACTCGGCGCGGCCAGACAATCGGTGCGAGTGTCAGACCGATAGCCGCTCCCACACCCATGCAAACCAACGTTTCATAGGTTGAAGTCAACGCGGCGACTCCGGGGCGACAGCCTTTGTTTGCCAGCAGTCCCGCACGGATCAACAACACGGAGGCTTTGCCAGGAACGTACTTTCCCAGATGCCCTGCGAAGAACGCGTGCGACACGTCCCAGCGATTCGATGTCCCGCCCAATTGATGAATCAACCGATGCCAAAACAGAGCCGATGGCAGCCAGCCCAGCAAATACAACGCGCCTGATGCGATCAACCACGGCCAGCGAATCGCCACCGAACCGATGTCTCCTTCGCGCCACAGTTGCCACGCCTTGCGACCAACAAACGCAATCACCAGCGCAAACAATGCCCACTTCAACATCGGCCAACACCGGCGAAAGAGATTCGGCTTCGATGTGTCATCGCTCGCGTTGTTCGTGATCAGACTCCGTTAAGGCATAATGACATCACGTAGCCCGGTTTTCCAAATCGGGCGAAGTAAATCACCCGGTTTGGAAAACCGGACGACAACTTTGCGGTCACTTTTCTTGTTCCGACTCAGACGACAGCTCCGTGGTTTCCAAATCGCCGAGCTTCATGAACTCGCGCAACACGACGGTCGCATAAGCACCTGACGGCAGGCTGAATTCAAATCGAAGGCCGTCCGGTGTTGCCGTGACTTGCAGATCGTTGAGCCAAACCAACAACGGACGTCGCGTGCCATCGGTCAGATCCCCGAAGCGGCGGAAGGCGTCCATCGTTAAGCCGGCCGCGTTGAGCACTCGTTGTTCGCGAATCGCCGGCTCGTGCAGCGTCGGTTTCATCTTGGGACCAAACATCGGGCCGGTCAGAACTGTCTCACGAGCGTCGAAACGCGGTTGTTCAACGACGACATCGCGGACATCGAAGAGTCCGCCCGAAGCGCAGACTTGCATCAAGTCGCCGAGCATCAACTGATGCAGCAAACCATCGCTCAGTCGCTCAACCAAGATTTGGTTGAACAACCACGACTGTCCCGCCGACAACGCCAGCCGAAGCAAGAAGCGATGATTCGGCTTCGCCGCTTCGCGCGACGCATCGCTCGGTGAACGAGCTTCCGTCAGCAGCTTCATCCCGAGCTTCAACGTGCTGTTCTTGTTGCCGAAGCGTTGCGATCCGAAGTAATTCGGCACGCCCGTTTGTCGTAATCGTTCGGCGATCGCTTGAGCCTGCGACAACACCGCATCGCCGGTCTCACCGTTGCAACGAGCGTCACGCAGCAGAATCGAAAAGCGATTCCCTTTCAGATGCCCGGTCTTCAACTTGTTCCGATGCGGCGTCGCGTTGAGCAACCGAATGTTGTCGTTGTCGATCGCGTTCAAACGCTCTTCAACCTGACGCGGCACCGATACGAACTGCCGAGTCACCGCGTGCGTGTCCTTTATCCCCGCAGTGCCGAGATCTCTCGGCTTGATGTGTAACGCGTTGGCCAAATGCCGACCGAGTTGATCCGCCGGAACGCTCGTCTTTTCGATCCACAAGAAGAGATGGTCCCCTTCGCCACACGGGAGATAAGCGGGAATCTCCTCGACGACGAAATCGTCCGGACGTGATTTCAACATCCCCGAAATGCCGGGCATATCAGCAGTGATCAGCGGCAGGTTGGCGACGGAGGATTCGGATTGCAGATCGAGGATGCTCATAAAGCCTTTGTCCGAATGACGCGTGTTTTAGTGAGCCGCACGGCATCAGTCCCAAATTGTTTTTTGCACAAAGTAACCCGCAACGTTAGCGAGGGCGGATGCTCCAAAACGCGATGAATTCCGTGTCCAGTGAAGCGTGCGCCCTCGCTAACGCTGCGGGTTAATTTCGCGGCGAACACTGCTCCGCTCGCATGAAGCATCAATCAAACAAGCCGCTGACCGACTCGTTGCGGTGGATGCGACGGATTGCCTCACCGAGCAACGGTGCAATGGAGACGACCTTCAAGTTGGGCAGCATCTTCTCCGCCGCAATCGGCAACGAGTTCGTGACGACCAATTCCTTGATCGGCGCTTCGCGCAAGCGGCTGATCGCCGGGCCGCAGAGAACCGGATGCACGGCTCCGACATAAATTTCGGCCGCTCCGTGAGCTTTCACGACGTTGACTGCTCCGACGATCGAACCGGCGGTCGTGATCATGTCGTCGAACAGCAGTGCGATCTTTCCTTCGATCGGCCCGCCGATCAAATTGGCTTGCTTGGTTTCGAGTGCGTTGGCTCGGCGCTTATCAACGATCGCGAGCGTTCCGCCGAGATTCTCCAAATGCTTGAGCGAACGTTTGATACTTCCTTCATCCGGGCTGACGATGACCAATTTGTCTTTCGGCAGATGCAACGACTCAAAGTACGCATCGAGCGTTTTGGCAGCATACAAATGATCGACGGGACAATCGAAGAAACCTTGAATCTGAGCCGCGTGCAAATCAACCGTGAGCACACGATCGGCTCCCGCCTTCGTCAGCAGATTCGCGACCAGCTTTGACGTGATTGGCACTCGCCCCGCATCTTTGCGGTCTTGGCGCGCGTATCCAAAATACGGGATGACCGCCGTGATCCGCTCGGCGCTCGCTCGCAGGCAAGCGTCGATCATGATCAACAGCTCCATCAAGTTCTCGTTCGCTGGCGGTCCGGTTGGCTCGATCAAGAACACATCTCGACCACGAATGTTGTGTTCGAGCTGCACGAATATTTCGCCGTCCGGGAAGTTGCAAATCTCACACGGGCCCAGCGGCAAGCCGAGATATTCCGCAATCTCTTGCGCGAGCGCTCGGTGAGCCCGTCCGCTGATCAACGTCAGATGGTCGTACATGCGCAAGGTGGCTCCGTCAGAATGTCGCACTGTAAACGTCTTGGTGCGAAGGTATCAGGCATTTCAGTCGGGCTGCGCGCAGGTTGTCAAGGAGGTCAACTCCGTGGGTTGCAGAAGAAAACAGACAACCGCGCCCCTGGATTAGTCATGATCACAGACAAGCTCGAAGCGAGTGTAGGGGAGGTACACAGCAATTCCCTCGATACACCAGCGGCGGAAGCGATCGACTATCGCAACATCAACTGCAGCGGCCACTCGACGGGAAGATCCGGTTGCAACCAACGATCGGTTCGACCGATTTGAGCCAACACATTTTCGGCAGCCATGAAGCCGCTGCGCACGGCTCCTTCCATCGTGGCTGGCCAGTCGGTACGAGTCCAATCACCGGCGAACTGCAAGTTGGCGATCGGCGACTGCTGCGGCAGACGGATGTCATCGGAACCCGGCAGCGGTGAGAAAACAGCGTGATGCTCAACGACGACTCGCGAGTGCTGCAGTTGAGCGTCGGATGCCCACGGCCAGATGGCTTTCAATTCGGCAACAATCTCGGCAACAACCTCCGAATTCGGACGAGTCGCGAGGTCTCGCGCGTTGCTGATCACGACTTGGTAGTAGTGACTCGCGGTCGTCTGAGGCGCTTTATCGGTCCCGCTTGCACTGCTGCGATTGAAGAGCCACTGGCTCAGTCGTCCCACCAGTACGGCATGTGGCAGAAGTGTGATCGGGCGATCGAACCAAAGATGCACGCTCGCAATCGGCGCTGATTCGAGCCGGGCGATGTCGGCGATCTGCGATTGTTGACGCAATGATTCCGGCAGCAACGCAAGAACTCGGTGATGCGGCACAGCCAAAACGAAATGCCGAGCCGTGAGTTGTTCCCCATTTCGCAGTTGAACAGCGCTGATGTGATCGCAGTCTTCGATGAGCCGTTCAACACCCGTTTTCAATCGCACATCGACGCCTCGCTCGGTCAACCACGGCTGCAAACGATCTGAATACAAGCCGTCGAGCGGCACTGTCGGCAGCCAAACTTCCCAGCCAGCTCGGTTCGCGAGAAATCCATCGACAAAAACTTTGCGAGCCGATGCGTAAGAGATGCGATCCAGCGACTCGCTCAATGCGCTGACGAGGACGATGTCCCAAAACCGTTCGATGGCACTCGCTGGTTGTTGGTTGATGCGCAGCCAGTCGGTGAACGAACGCCGATCACTTGCTAGCGGTCGATCAGACACAAGTGCCAACAAGCCGCAACTGATTGCGAATCGGTCTTGGTTCGACAGGTAACTCAATCCGGCAAACGTGGACGAAAGATGAAACGGTGCCGACGCGATCGGAAACGTCGCCGCTTCAAAACGACAAAACGACGGAGCACGTTGTCCAGTCGGATCAGGTGGTCCAACAAATGTGAGATACGGCTCACTCCGAAATGCGGAGTCCAAACCGGTAACACGGCAGAAGTGCCGGAAGTTCGTGCAGCATCCCATCGTGACATGCTGGCAATTGTCGATCACTTCGCCGGTCACGGAGTCTTCAAACGAACTCGCTCGCCCGCCCAACCGAGGCCGAGATTCAAGCAACTGGACTTTCAATCCAGCATCCGCCAATGCGACCGCCGTCGCGAGTCCGGCTAATCCACCACCGACAATCAAGACGTCATTCATGCCAGAAATGTAGTGGGAATCTCCAGAAGAAAGTCAGGCTTCGCGTCGAAATTTTCTCCGGCGAATTGAGAGTTGAGATTGGCGGAGCACGGACGAGTCATCGTGGTGAGCCAATGCCACACGTCGCGATTCGCTGCTTTTCGTGGAATCAGCTAAGGTATATCGGTTCGCTCAAGAGCATGACTACGAGATGTGATTTGCAGCTCATTGGTGGCGGACGACCGAATGGTGCGGAGTGAGCATGTCGGATGAGCGGAAGCGGCGGTTGCCGCATTTTTTGTGCGGGAGTGCTCCTGATCATTGGCGGCATTTGCAGAGCGTGTATGGCGGCGTTGATGCGGAGTTTCGGCGGCAGGCGGCGGTCATCAAAGCGGCGAGTTGGTCGTTGGCTCTGGAGCGCTGTTGGGAATCGCTGCGTCATGAGTCGCGTGCTCGTCATGTCGAGTTGCATCCGTCGCCGGTCTTCATCATCGGGCATTGGCAGTCGGGGCATTCGCTGATGCACGAGCTGATGGCTCACGATCCGCAATTCGCAGTTGTGCGGTTGTTGCACAGTGTCTTGCCGAAATGTTGGGTGACGCTCGAACCATGCGTCCGGCGATTCTTGGCGAAGCGACTGAATCGCACTCGGCATGTTGATGACTTGCCGCTGTCGTTGGACGCTCCGCAAGGGGACGACTTCGCGATGGCGGGATTGTGTGACGTTTCGATTTATCACGCTTACACGTTTCCGCGCGCGGCGGAGTTGGCCTTTCGTCGCGCGGTGTTGCTGGACGGTTTATCGAGCGACGAAGTTCGAGCGTGGCAGCAGACTTATCGTGGCTTTTTGCAGAAGGTCGCGTGGTTCGGCGGGAAGACTCGGTTGCTGTCTCGCAATGGAACGAACACAGGCCGGATTCCGCGCGTGTTGGAAATGTTCCCGCAAGCAAAGTTCATTCACCTGGTTCGCAACCCTTATCAGGTTTATGCGGCGCAGACTCAGCGTTGGCGTGAGTTGACCGGCCTGTGGGGTTTGCAATCGATCCCCATTGAAACGCTGACGAGTCATGCGGTCGGTTGCTATCAAGCGATGTTGCAAAAATATCTGGTCGACCGGACGCAAATCCCGTCCGGACAACTCGCCGAAGTGCGCTACGAAGAGCTGTTGGAGAATCCTCTTGGCACGTTGGAATGCGTTTACTCGCAACTGGCGTTGCCGGGCTTTGACGAACTGCGAGGTCGCTTGCAGAATGCCGCGTCCGCTCGGCCAGGAAAACTTGCCGGACACGATGCTGCGTTGCTGCCGAGCGAGCTGGAACTGGTCGCGAACGAATGGCGCTTTGCGTTTGATGCTTTTGGATACTCTCGATGAATCAAGACAAGCTTTTCAAATGGCTGCACCCGCTGGCGGGTAGTCGTCTTTCGGTATTGAGTCGCGTGGTCCGCGAAAACGGAGTGAACTCTGTTGGCTGGAAACAATTCGCAACCGCTGCGGGATGCACAGCGTTGGGTGCGCCGATTCGAGCCTATGAACGCTTGCGGCATGGCCGAGCGATCGCCGCGCAGCAACTCGATCCGCCGCCGGTCTTCATCATCGGACACTGGCGCAGCGGTACAACGAACATGCACAACCACCTACTGCGCGATCCGCAGTTCGGTCATCTGAGCTTGCTGCAATGTCTGCTGCCGTGGGGCAACATCACGCTGTCGCCGTTGCTGCGGCGCATCTTGCAAAAGAGCCTTCCGGCGACGCGACCGATGGACGGCGTGCAGTTGGGACTCGACGAGCCGATGTCGGAAGACTTCGCGTTGGGCGCGATGACCGACGTTTCGCACTACCACGGCTATTACTTTCCGCGTCAGGGAGACAGCATCTTTCGCCGCACGATTTTGTTCGAGGGGCTGTCGGAAAAAGAGGTCGCGCAGTGGCAAGGGACGTATCGGTACTTGCTGCAAAAGGTCGCGTTGGCGAACGGCGGCCGGCAGTTGTTGTTGAAGAACCCGGCTCATTCCGGACGTATTCCGACGTTGCTGAAGATGTTTCCGAACGCGAAGTTCATCCACGTTTATCGCAATCCGTTCGTCGTCATCGCCTCAACGATGAAGCTGATGGACCGCTTCTTGAATTTGTTCTCGCTGCAACAACACGATTGGAACGCCGTCCAAGAAGATGTCTTGCAACGCTATCAAATGCTGATGCAAAGGTTGCTGCGCGACAAAGAATCGATCCCGCAAAATCATCTGTTGGAAGTCAGCCACGAAGAGATGACGACGCAACCGATGGAAGTGCTGGAGCGGATTTATTCGCACCTGAGCTTGCCGGGATTTGAGACCGCTCAACCGCAGATGAGTGCTTACGTGCAATCCATGTCGAGCTACGAAACCAACCGCTACAAGTTTGATACTCAGACCGTCGCGCGCTGGACGCCGTTCCTGCAAGCCTCGATCGACCGTTGGGGATACGCTCCGCCGACCGACAATCGCCCGAGTCCGACAGAGTCGGTTTCTGAACCCGTCGCATAACCGGCTCGCCTGTGATTCAAATCACTACCACCAATTTTGGCCGGCACGAAATCAGATTCGCTGGCATGATGGCGTGAACTATTTTCCTCTTCCCGATCAGCGCGTGAATGAGAATGAAGTCGCCGCCGCGAAGTGAGGACGTGAATCTGTTCCCTTTTCTTCTCACTGACATCAGCCTCACGTTGCTTCGGTGACTTCGCCGTGAGCCATGTCGAGTTGCGCTTGATGGAGTCGAGCGTAGGTGCCGCCTCGGGCGAGGAGGTCGTCGTGGGGGCCGATGTCGGTGACTCGGCCTTGTTCGAGGACGACGAGGCGGTCGGCTCGGCGGAGGGTGCTCAAGCGGTGGGCGATGGCGATTGTTGTGCGACCGCGCGTGAGGTTTTCGAGCGCGAGTTGAATTTCACGTTCGGTCTCGGTGTCCACGGCGGAGGTTGCTTCGTCGAGGATCAAGATGCGCGGGTCGATAAGCAACGCGCGGGCGATGCTGATGCGCTGACGCTCGCCGCCAGAGAGGGACATGCCGCGTTCGCCAACGAACGAGTCATAGCCATCGGGCTGACGCAGGATGAATTCGTGAGCGCGAGCGGCTTTCGCGGCGGAGATGATTTCTGCATGAGTCGCGTCGGGGCGACCGTACGCGATGTTGTCGGCGATCGTGCCGTAAAACAGAAACGGCTCCTGAAGCACGATGCCGATGTTGCGTCGGTAGTCTTCCAACGCGAACTGCCGCACGTCGGTGCCGTCGATCAAGATTGATCCTTCCGACACATCGTGAAAGCGACAGACAAGATTGATCAACGTTGTCTTCCCGGCACCGCTGGGGCCGACGAGGCCGATCATCTCGCCGGGCTGAATGTGCAGGCTGATGCCTTTCAAAATCGGTCGAGTTCCATAACGAAACTGCACATCGCGAAACTCGACTTCGCCACGCACTCGGCCCGGTCGAACGGGGTGCGGCGGATTCGCAATGCTGGGGACACGATCAAGAATCTCGAAGATACGATGCGCGCTGTTGGCTGCTCGCTGAGTTGGTTCGACGATGCGACTGAGCGCCTCCATTCGCCCGTAAAAGCGGTTAATGAGCAACACGCTGGCGGAGAGAACCCCCACGGTGAGCTTGTGGTCGAGTACGCGCCAAATGCCGACACCCCAAATCAGCAACAGGCTCAGGTCGGAGAACAGCACGAGCAGCGGGCTGAACGCCGACCACAGCTTGTTGACGACATTATTCTTTTGAAAGACCAAGTCGTTGCGTGCTTTAAAGCGATCAATCTCCCGCTGTTCTTGGGCGAATGCCTTCACTACGCGAATGCCGGGGATTGTGTCAGCCAAGACGTTTGTCATCTCCGCCCACGCGCGGCTGCCTGCGATGAATCCGGATCGCAGCTTGCTCCGCACCGCGTGAACCAGCCAACCGATCACCGGCAGCGGCAACAGCGTGACAACTCCCAGCCAGGTGTCTTTCCAGAGCACATACCATCCAATCAAAAACAGCATCACGACGTCGGCTGCGAAGTCGGTCAAATGCACGGCAATGAAATAGCAAATGCGATCGGTGTCGGTGTCGATGCGCGAGATCAAATCGCCGGTCCGTTTTCCGCCGAAGAACTCCAACGACAGTCGTTGAAGGTGTGCATAGGTTTGATTGCGCAGGTCAGCGGCCACTCGTTCGCTGATCCACGCCAAGACGTAAATGCGAATCCAACCAATCAGCCAGGAGATCAAGATCGCTCCGAAGAACATCAGCAAGTACCACTTTGCCAATCGAATCGCGTGTTCGCGACTCTCAGCGATGGCGGCTGCGTCGTCGATGACCTGGATGACGCTAGAGTCAGCGCCGGGAAGCAACTTGAGCGTCGTCTGATTCCAAAACGGCTCCAAGACCTTGTCGATGACCTCGCCCAACAGCGGCATGGGAACTGTCGCGAAGAACGAGCCGAGCAGCGTCAGCAGGAAAGCCACTACCATTGCCCGAGCATGTGGCTTTGCAAACCGCACTAATCGAGCGAACGACTTCGTCATCGGCGGCAACGGAGCTGACGCAGGACCGCACGATGGACACTCGGCATTTTCAGCGGGAAGTGCTCCGCCGCAGACCGGGCCATCGGCTGGCTCGTCGAGGTCTTCTGGCTCATCGTGATCGACGGCTGCCAGTTTGAGCTTTTCAATCTGCTGAACCAGCCGATGCACGGCGATCGAGCGACCGATCGTGTAGCGATAGAGCCGGACTTGATCGTCATGAACGTGAAGTTCCAGCGTCCCGATCGCGCCGTTTTCACGAGCAAGAGCTTGACGAACATCCGTCAGCAGAAGCGCTTCGCTCTGAGAGTCGGCAGTGACCGTGATCACTCGATGGTCGGTGAGAACTAGCAAGCCCGATTGATAGTTCGCATTGCGATCGAGGTCTGTTTCGACCCAAAGCCGAGCACGCTCGCCTGGACGTAATTGACTCGCCACGTGCCGACGCATCATTTCAGGGGAAAGAACAGGCACAGGCGGCAGCTCCCAAAGTTGTTGAGCAGAATTCCAATGAAGTTGGTCAGCGTTCGGAGCCTTTTTCCGGTTTGGGTTGAGCTTGTCAACCAATGAGTTCGCTTTTTCGCACGGCTGATCTCAAAAAGTTGAGTCGAGGATTGCAATAATTGTGTCAAGGTTGATTAAATCTCGCTTGTTGATGAACGACGCCGGGAGCAGGGTGGCTCGCCGTCTGGATTTCAGCGAGATTCGGGACAGCGACGTGCCGGTCTTGCCTCAAAAAGGTTCCCCTTCAGCAGAGCGTTTCGCTCGCTTCATTTCTCACTGGTGCGAGTCCGACCGGAACTCGCCGCTTACCAACCACCCTCTCTCTGGCTGGAAACACGCGAAATCGGTCTGGCGAAATTGTCGGCATTGAAGTTGCTTCACCGCTGATCGACGCAGCCGAGTTTGGTCGCGGTCAAAATTCACGCTGATGATTTCTGACTTTTTGTTTTGATTTGATTTGTTCCTGATGAGTTCAGCAAACGCGCATTTGCAGATGCTCATTGATTGCCGCTGGTCCCCATTCGATGAAGTTTGTCGTTTGACCGCATTCAATCCCAACAAGCTTTGCTGTCATCTAGCCGATAACTCATCGAGATTTCAAAGCCTGCCTTCCCGCTATCACGCCGTCATTTACACACTTTGAGTCAGCCCCAAGATGGGGCTAAGCGCAGGAATCATGGATTTCAGAAAAGTTCAGGCACTCCGTGGTCCGAACATTTGGGCAAATTTTCCGGTCTTGGAAGCCTGGGTTGACCTCGGCCAGTACAAAGACCGGTCCTCTGAAGAGATCCCCGGCTTCAACGATCGTTTGATGACATGGCTCCCGACGATGATCGAACATCGTTGCAGTGTCGGCGAACGAGGTGGATTCTTTCAGCGAATGCGTCGCGGGACTTATCTGGCTCATATTCTGGAGCACGTGACGATTGAGTTGCAGACGCTCGCCGGCCACGAAGTCGGATTCGGACGTGCTCGCGAGACCAACGAGGACGGCGTTTACAAAGTCGCCGTTGAGTACATCGAAGAAGACGTCTGTCGGCAGACGATGAAAGTCGCTCGCGAATTGATCCTCGCTGCCGTTCACGGTCACGACTTCAATGTCACTGCGGAAGTCGAAAAGCTGAAAGAACTGGCTCAAGACATCGGGCTTGGTCCGAGTACGAAGGCGATCGTGAACGCGGCTCGTGCGCGGGGCATTCCGTTCCGACGGCTCAACAAAGGGAGCTTGATTCAGTTCGGTTTTGGCAGCAAGCAGCGACGCATTCTGGCGTCAGAGACCGATCGTACGACAGCAATCGCTGAAGCGATTGCCCAGGACAAGAATTTGACTCGCGATTTGTTGTCCGGCATCGGAGTTCCTGTTCCGGAAGGTCGTCCGGTTGAGTCGGCTGACGATGCGTGGGAAGCGGCTGAAGAGATCGGCGTACCTGTTGTCGTCAAACCGCAAGACGGCAATCAAGGTCGCGGCGTGACGACGAATCTTTCGACGAAAGAACAAGTCGTGCGTGCTTACGAGATCGCTTACGAGGAAAGCTCGTCGGTGATCGTCGAGAAGTACATTCCCGGCTGCGATTACCGTTTGCTGGTCATCGGCGGCAAGTTGGTCGCGGCAGCACGCCGCGAACCGGCGAACGTCATCGGCGACGGATTGCATTCGATTCAGCAGTTAATCGACATCGTCAATCAAGACCCGCGACGCGGCGAGCATCACGGTACGGTGCTCAGCAAGATTCACGTCAACGATGCGGCGATGGTCGTTCTCAAAGAACAAGGTTTTACGGCTGAGTCTGTTCCTGCCGCAGGTCTGCGAGTGCTGATCCGTCGCAACGCGAATCTCAGCACGGGCGGAACGGCGGTTGATGTCACCGACAGAGTGCATCCCGATTGGGTCGCACGCGGGATCGAAGCGGCACGCATGGTCGGCCTCGACGTGGCTGGCATCGATGTGGTCGCCATTGACATCGCTGAACCGTGCATGCCAGGCACAGGTGCGATCGTTGAAGTCAACGCGGCTCCGGGCTTGCGAATGCACCTCGCTCCGTCGGATGGTCAGCCTCGGCCTGTCGGCGAAGCGATCGTCGGCACGCTCTTTCCAGAAGGTGAAAACGGCCGCATTCCGATCGTGGCAATCACGGGAGTGAACGGGAAGACGACGACGACTCGCTTCACCGCTCACATTTTGAAAGGGACCGGAGCAACCGTCGCTCATACTTGCACCGACGGCATCTACATTGATGACCGCCGCATCGACAACGGAGATTGCAGCGGGCCGCTGAGTGCTCGCAATGTGCTGATGAATCCGGAAGTCGAAATGGCCGTGCTGGAAACCGCTCGTGGCGGAATCTTGCGTGCGGGGCTCGGCTTTGATCGTTGCGATGTTGCTGTCGTGACCAACATCGGTGAAGGAGATCATCTCGGCCTGTCAGATATCGAAACACTGGAAAAGCTGGCTCAAGTCAAACGAGTGATCGTCGATGTCGTGCCGCCGACTGGTTACGCGGTGCTCAACGCGACCGACGAACACACCGTTGCAATGGCCCCCAAATGCAAAGGGAAGGTCATCTTCTTCGCGATTGATGGTCAGCACCCGGTCATCGCCGAACATCGTGCGAAAGGTGGCCGAGCCATCTTCGTGAAAGAGAACCACGTTGTGCTCGCCGAGGGCTTGCGAGAAGAGCCGCTCGTGTCGCTTGATCACATTCCGTTGACGCACGCGGGCAAGATCGGCTTTCAAGTGGAGAACTCGCTCTGTGCGATCGCTGCTGCGTGGGGCTTGGGCATTCATCTCGACACGATTCGTGCTCGCGTTGAATCGTTTGCCGCGAACCTGGATGCGTCACCCGGTCGCTTCAACGTGCTGAAGATTCGGGGCTGCAAAGTGATCGTGGACTACGGACACAACAGCTCCGCGCTGTTGGCGTTGATCGACGCGTTGAAGAATTATCCGCACTCACATCGCACGGTTGTGTATTCGACCGCCGGTGATCGACGTGACGCCGATATGCAGCGGCAAGGCCAACTGCTCG
>JAYUFI010000100.1:0-7355 GCA_043738805.1 Planctomycetaceae bacterium
TGGATTCAAGAAACCGCCAAGGTTCTTGGCTTGGAATCAACTCTGCGACCACGGGGTCGGCCAAAGCTGAATTAAATGGACCTGTCCCCTTTTCTCTTCTGCTGGTGGAAGAACTGCACACGACGATGTTCCCTTCGCTGCGCCTCAGCCCGGAACTCGAAATCCATGACGCCGAGAATCGGCCATACCGCATCACGGAGGGGCAGCCGATTTTGGATTTGATCTGAACGGATTTTCTCGCAACAATCCCCGCCGTTTCTCCGGCGACACTTCGCGCCGCTAACGATCAACGGTTGGAAAGGAAGTTCAACCATGCGTCGAGTCATGCTGCTCGCATCGTTCTGTTGCGGCATTGGGACTTTTGTGGGAATCGTTTCACCGGCCGATCCGACTGACTCCAAGGATCGAGTCGTTGCCAAGAAGCGGTTGCCGCGCGGCAATATCGAACATCGGGCCGATGTCTTCCGGCGTCAAGAAGAGCAAATGCGGCAGCAAAATCAGCAGATAAAACTGCAAAATCAAGCGATCGCCGATGTGATCGCTCATGAGCTTCGAACTTCCAAGCTGCAAGGCTATGACATCGGCATTTATGTCAAAAACGGAACGGTGACGCTGACCGGCGAAGTCATCAGTGCTGCGGAGAAGGATCGCGCCACTCAGTGCGCGTCGAAGGTTTTCGGTGCGATGAAAGTTGACAATCAATTGGAAGTGTCGCAACGTCGTGGCCTCGTGAAAAAGACGAATGTCAATGAACACACAAACGTTGAATCCGACGACGATGTGATTTTGACCGATCCGATTTTCGCAATCATGATCGAAGGGAATAAGGCGATTGAAACGACGACTATTCGTAAGTTGATTAAGTCGGAGGTCAACAAACCTGCCACCGAGGCGACGATTCTCGGAGATGCCCGTGCTCTTTATGACACTGATTGGTTTTTCTCTGTCGAGCCGCGATACCGCCGAACGGACAAGGGACTCGTGCTTGTCTATCGCGTGATCGAACGCCCGCTGATTAAGTAGGGCGAGTTCCGGGACAACAAGCGCATCGACAAATTCAAAAGGGCCAGGAATCGTTTGCCGGTGAAGGGGCCAATCCTTTCGTATTCCTGGGTCGAAGCCAGCCGCCGCAGCGTCGGCGGCCAACACCGAAAACGTTTTCGATTCGGTCAACGAGTTGTGTCTCTGTGCCAAATTGAAGTCGTTGAGAGAGGCAACAAGACTACTGATTCAACGGCTGCGAGATTTTCAGGTACGTGAAGAGATTGCGGATTTGCTCGTCCGTCAAATTGTTGAGCAGTCCTTCGGGCATCAGTGACTTCTTGGATGGGACGATCTCTTCGATGTCGTCGCGAGCGATCGTGATGTTCTGGCCGTCGATGCCGCGGACGACGACAACTCGGTTGTCTTGGTCGGCGAGGAACCCGTTGACGGTGCGGCCGTCGGTGCTGACGACGGTGATGCTCTCAAACCCTTCGCGGATTTCGGCGCTGGGGTTCACGACGTTCAACAGAATTCGCATCACGTCGTCTCGTTTGAACGTCGTCAGGTCCGGCCCGATGCGGCCTCCCTCGCCGAACAGCAAGTGACATTTGCCGCACGACTGCATGTAGATCTTCTTCCCCTCGAACGGCACGCCTCCTTCGGTCTTCGCGATCGGCGCGAAGCGTTCCATTTGCTGCTGCATCTCGGCGGTCGATGCCCCTTCGAGTTTCGGCCAGTGCTTCTTGAGCAGTTCGGCCACGCGCGCCTCTTTGTGGAACGTCAACTTGCGAACGACGTCGAGCGGAATCGCATCGGCCTTGAGCGTCCCCGCGTCGACCGCTTCCAACCACTGACGGCTCCACGCGGCTCGGCTGGAAAGGAGCGTTTGCGCGACTGACTGCACGTCATCGGGGAGCGAACCAAAGATCGAGACCACTTCCGCTCCAATGTTTTCATCCTTGAAGGCGAGCAATGACGTGAGAGACGTTGCTCGAATGTCATTGTCTTGTGCAGTCTTCAAAACGGCGATGAGCGCAGACAGCGAACCGGCTGGCTGCACTTCGCCCAACGTTTGAATGAGTTCGGTGCGACGAGCTTTTGCATCGGCAGCGGCGACTTTGTCAGTCGGCGTTGTGGCCGGTTCGACCGCAACTGTCTTGAGAGCTTCCTCGATCGCGGCGGCGTCTTTCTGACGGACTCGCAGAGCCAGTGATCCGCCGCCAGCCGCCGTGATTTCTTGGACCAACTCATCCGGCAGACCGGTGAGCGGTCGGCCTTTGAACGCCGCTTCAAAGCCTTTCAAGAGTTCCTTCTTGTGCTCGATGGTCGGGGCCTTCGCGAGCAACTGAGCACAGATCATCAAGTCATTGCGAGAACCTCCCTGAGCGAACCGCTGCATGACTCGCGACACAAGATGCTTTTCGGCGAGCGGACGCTTCCAAACCTCGGCATCACGGAACAACGCCACGATGTCGGCAGCGTTCTTCGTGGATTTTGATTCCAGCGCCCACCACAGCAACAGCGGGATATGAATGTCGTCGGCATCTTCGCTGTGCGTCAACAAGGCACCGATCAGCGGCAACGCTTGATCGGCAGGCAATCGTTTCGCGGTCGAAGCGAGTTGGGTGCGAACTCGCACGTAAGTTTCGGCCTTGGCGACTTCAACCAACTTTTTGGCGATCGCATCGCTGACGCGCGTCTCGGAAGCGCGATGTCCGATGAGGTGCGCATCGGCTTGAAACGCGAGCTGCTTGCCCGGCGTCGCTGGCGTGTTCGGCGTGGCCACCGCCGGTTGAACACGGCTCATATCGACAACCGGTTTTGCAGCGACGGCAAGCGTCATGTCGCCGAGCAGCCGCACGGTCCATTCGCGAACGAGCGGCTCCTTGTGTGCGAGGCCAATTTGCGCGAACGAATCATCCAGCCCGCCGACTTGATACAGCGCCCACAAGCATTCGAGCGAGAACTGGCCGGAGTTCTTTTCGATGCGCTGCTTGAGCAACGGAATCACCGACGTGTCTTTACGCTGGCCGATCAATCGCAGAGCCGTTTGACGGAACCACTTGTTCGGATGCTTGAGCACCTCGACCAATTCTGCGGACGTCTTCTTCGCGAGATCAAACGGCTTGAGCGCGTTGGAGGTGTCCTTCGCCTGTAAGCGATAGATGCGGCCGTTGTCCTTGTCGATCAGACCTTGGAAGTGCTGATGATGGGCGATCTGCGGCTCGTACATGTCGGCCACATAGATCGCTCCATCAGGACCAACCTTGATGTCGACGGGACGAAAACGCTTGTCGGTCGACGTGATTGGAAAGCCGAGATCCGTTGACTGAAACGACGAGCGATCGTCTTTGAAATCCGCCTCGACGACGCGACCTTGCAACGGCTCAACGCCGAAGAGATGACCGCGATACTTCTCCGGCAAAGTGGCTCCCGCGTAAAGAATGAAGTTGTGCGTGAAGCGCGGTACCGCGGCATGTTTCATCGCGGCGAAGTAGCCGTAAGCGTACGGGTTCGACAGCGGACCATGCTTATTAAAACCCTTCTGCGAATAGCCTCCCTGCACGTAATGAAAGCCGCGCGTGTCGCCGCCGTTGTGTCCGGAGAAGACTCGCCCTTCCGCGTCGATCTCACAGCCGAACGAATTACCGCCCCCTTCCGCATAGATTTCAAACCGGCGAGTCGGCGGGTGATAACGCCAGATCAACTGACCCATCGAATGGACCGGCAGCTTGTCCAAACCGGGACGGATCACCGCGCTGCTGGTCGTGCTCCCCTGGCAGCCATACAGCCAACCGTCCGGCCCCCAGCGCAGACTGTTCGCGACCGAGTGCGTGTCTTCTAAACCGAAGCCGGCGAGATGCACTTCGGGATCGCCGTCCGGCACGTCGTCGTGATTCTTGTCGGCGTAGTAGAGCAAGTACGGCGGGTTCATGACCCACACGCCGTCGCGGTCGATCGCGCAGGACGTCGCGATATTCAAACCTTCGACAAACGACTTGTGCGCATCGAGCACTCCGTCGCCGTCTGTGTCTTCGTGAATCGTGATCTTGTCGAGCCCCGGTTCCCCCTGCGGCGGCGGGAGCGGCACCTTGTCGTAAACTGCTCGCAGGAACGCATCGCGGCTGAGCATTTTGAGACCCGCCGGATACGGATATTGAATGTACTGCGCGACCCACAATCGGCCTCGTTCGTCCCACGTCACAAAGAGCGGCTGCTTGACGAGCGGCTCGGCCAGCACCAATTCGAGCTTGAGATCTTCCGGCACCGTGAAGGTCTTCAATGCTTCATTCGGAGGAACGATCGGCGAGTAATCGGTCGGAGCTTTCCCGACCGGCGCACTATGTGGCGAAGCAAGCACTTTGCTGAAGCTCGCCGGATTCCCCGGCAGTTTATCTTTGTTGGAGTCATCGACGCGGGCTGAAAATTTCGCGTCATCGCCAAGGCGGAAATCCCACTTCCCTTCCGTCCGAATCGTCTGCCCTCCCGCACTCACCGACGGCGCGGCCCCCTTGAAGCCCCCCTTGCCGTCGTGGTCATAAATCCGAACCGCCAGCACGTTCGCTTCGCCGTATCGGATTTGTTCGGACGGCACGACCAATCGCTTCGGCTCGTTGAGCCCACTGGCGTACTTCGGAGGAAAAGCCCCGGCCCCACCGATCTTCACGCCGTTGAAGTACACCTCGTGTGCGTTGTCGATCTGCTCGGTCGCGACAGTGATTTGCACCGACTGCCATTCCACCGGAATCTTCACATCACAGCGATACCACGCGACGCCATCAAAGCTCGATAACACTCCCAGCGTGAGATCATCCCACGTCCCGGGAACACCAAGCTTCTGCCACGCGAACTTGTAGTCCTCCGCTTTCAACGCCGGTTCGGCTGCCTCGCATCGCGATGTTTGTAAGAACTCGCCGTTCACGAACAACAACGGCCAACAAACAACGACCGAACTCAAGACAGATCGCAGCATCGCGCACTCCTGTGGCAAGAACGAAGGGAGGCAGGCGGGGTGTGTACTCACGGAGAGGCGGCCACTGTAATCCGCTGCGAGCCGAAAATCTCGTGAACCGAGAACAGCACCACAGGAGGAGGAGGAGCGCGCACGCCGATGGCGTAGCGGCTAAATGTGTCATCCTCGATCCGCTCACGGACCACGAACTCAATACTGCCGTCGTTGCCGGGAGGACGGGATGTTGAGCTTCTTGCGGTACTTCGTCACCGTGCGGCGAGCGAGCGTGTAGCCGAGCTTTTTCATCTCTTCGACGAGCGCGTCATCGCTGAGCGGGTCGTCCTTGTTTTCTTTGTCGATGACTTCTTGCAGCTTGATACGGATCACTGACCAAGCGACGTCATCCTCGCCATCCTCGGTTTTCGTGCCGCCGCCGAAGAAGCGTTTGAGCGGGAACAGGCCGCGCGGCGTTTGAATCCACTTGTCATCGACGGCTCGCGAAACGGTCGTCACGTGAACGCCGACCACATCGGCGATCTGCTGCATCTTCAGCGGGATGATGTATTCCGGCCCCTTGTCGAGGAACGATGTCTGCCGATCGACAATCGCTTGAGCGACTCGCTTGAGCGTGTTGTGCCGTTGTTCGATCGACTCGATGAGCCATTTTGCCGACTCGATCTTACGCTTGATGAATTCCTTCGTGGTGGCATCGCAGCCGTTGCGGAGCATTTCGATGTAGCGTTTGCTGATCCGCAGTTGCGGGATGCGTTCGTTGTGCATCTTCACGACGTAGGTGCCATGATCGTCTTGCTCCAGATAGACGTCTGGCGTGACCGTCTGAATGTGAACTTGGCGGAAACGGCGGCCCGGCAACGGATCGAGCTTTTTCAGTCCTTCCAAACCGAGCTTGATGGTGTCGATTGAGTAACCAGTTTTGCGTTCGATGACCGGCAAGCGATTTTGGCCGAGGTCTTCCAGGTGTGCCGAGACAAGCGTGTAAACGATGTCACGCAGCGGCATGTCGTCCGTCACTTGCAACAGCAGGCACTCGCGCAGATCACGAGCACCGACGCCGGACGGATCAAGCTTTTGAATCAGTTGCAGAACCTTGTAAGCCTCGTCGTTCGTGATTCGCGGGCCGAACACCGCCGCGATCTCCGCCAACGAACTTTGCAGCCGGCCGTTTTCATCGAGGTTGTCGATGATGTACTCGCCGAACTCGCGCCACGTTGCCGAGATGTCGTAGAAATGGAACTGCCCAATCAAGTATTCTCGGAGCGTCTGCTCTTCTTGCTGAATGTTCGCCATCTGGTCTTGATGGCGGTCGTCATCCTCGGACATGCGATTTGACGAACCGCGATGTTCCCAAGAAAAACTGTCGTCGTTCCAGTTTTCGTGCATCTCGACGAGGCGTTCAAAATCCGCTTCGTTGTTGCTGTTGTCTTCGACCTTCAGTTCGCGAGCCTCAACCGGTGTCTCTGTCGCGGCTTCCTTCGCACGCGTCATCTCGATTTCGCGTTCGGTATCCGTCGACGATTCCTGAGTGACCGAAGCGAGCAACGTCGGGTTTTCTTGGAGTTCTTGGTCGATGCGCTCCTGCAACTCCATAAACGGAAGTTGCAGAATCTCCATCGACTGGATCATCCGCGGTGCCAGCTTCATCTGCTGGCTCATCCGCATGTGTTGTGAGAAGTTCATGTGCATGACGAAGGCGATTCCAGTGGATTTGAAATCTCAAATCTCAAATAGCCAATTTCAAATCTCAAATTTGAAATCATCGGTCTCAAAAACTTTGCCTGCCGCGCATGGCGTCGGCGAGCATTTCTTTATTGGCGAACTCTAGCACACTCCCGGTAGCGATCCCGCGAGCGAGTCGTGTGATCTTCACCGAATCGTTGGCCAACACGTTGCTAATAAACAACGCGGTGCCATCACCCTCAAGAGTCGGATTAGTGGCCATCACCAATTCCGTCACACCATCGCGACGAATGCGGCGAACGAGCGCGTCGATCGTCAGGTTTTCGGGCCCAATCCCTTCAAGCGGTGAAATCCGACCTTGCAAGACGTGATACACCCCTTCAAACGCTCGTGAGCCCTCGATGACCAACACGTCGCGAGGTTGCTCGACGATGCAGATGACTTGGTGATTGCGGCGTGAGTTCTGACAGATATCACAGACTTCACCCTCGGTGAGGTTGAAGCACTCGCGACAGGGACGGACTCGCGTCTTGACCGATCGGATTGAATCAGAAAGGTCGAACGCTTCGGACTCGTCGCACATCAGAACGTGTTGCGCAAGTCGTTCCGCCGACTTGCGACCGATCCCCGGTAAGCGTGCAAACTGATCAACCAATCGGCCGACTGCCGGGCCGAAGGGATGTTTTTGTGGTTCAGAAACCTGCTTGGCCATGATCGCCTA
>JAYUFI010000101.1:0-19298 GCA_043738805.1 Planctomycetaceae bacterium
GCGTTTCAAAACGCGCGTGCCTGTGGTGTGCGGTTAAACGATCGTGGACCAATCAAAACCGTGCTCAACTTGGGCTTGGGACAACGTCTTGTCGGCTCACCAAGTATCGCGCCAGTGCGTCATGCCAATCGGGCAATGCCCCGCCGATAACCGACGCGATCTTGCTGCAATCGAGCACGCTGAAGCTCGGTCGCTTCGCTTTTGAGCCGAACTCCGCCGCAGTAATCGGGATCACTTCCACGTCGAGCTTCGCTTGTCGAAAAATCTCCCGCGCGAATTCGCACCAAGTCATGCTGCCAGAGTTCGTCGCGTGATACAGGCCATAGGCGTCGGTCGCGATCAGCCTCACGAGCGCGTCGGCCAAGTCTGCTGTCGAAGTTGGCGTGCAGAGTTGATCGTCAACGACTCGAAGCTGTTTTCGATCGCGGCCCAAGCGCAGCATCGTTTCAACGAAGTTTCCTTTCCCCGTTCCGCGCAGGGCCGCGATGCCGTACAGCCCGCACGTCCGAACCACGTAATGCCGCGAGCAATTCGCTTGCACGAACTTCTCACCGGTCAATTTGCTGAGCCCATATCTGCCAGACGGAATCGTCACGTCCGATTCGACGAACGGCACCACTGCGGCCCGATTCATCTCACCGAACACGTAGTCCGTGCTGATGTGCATGAGTCGCCAATTGTGTTTCTCCGCCAATCGCGCGAGCAGTTGTGGACCGAGTCCATTGACCGCCATCGCCGCATCACGTTCGTCTTCCGCCTTATCCACCAAGTTGTACGCTGCGGTGTTGATCACGAGATCGGGCTGCAACGGTTCCAGAACGGCCGCCGTGTTTTCTGCGTTCGTGATTTCGATCTCGGCATGTCCGAGCGGTCGAACGTCATGTCCCGCCGCTTGGAGTCGCGGTAATAGATCACCACCGAGTTGACCTGGCGCTCCGATGAGGGCAATACGCATGATGTCGCTTCGACTCCGTTCTTTGGATGAGACCACTCGATGATTTTGGGATATTTCTTGGGGATGTTTAACCGATGCAGCGGAGCCGAAACCAATGTGGCACGCATGTCGGCAAGAAGTTGAAACCTTGTCGTAGAATTTTGTCGCTTACTTCAGCGTCTTATCGGCCGAAGTTGCGATCTTGGACGGATTCGAATTCTTCAAAGCAGACGTCAGTACGGGAATCGTTCGTGGTTTCTCCGAAAGTGTCCCATGCTTGACCAAGCGTTCGGCGAAGTCCGGCAAGTGTTCGTTGAGAAAAGTTAGCATCACTTGGTCGTGATTCGGTCGCCAACCATATTGCTCCATCTCTGCCAGCACGTCAGACGGCGAGTCTCCTTTCACGAGCAGGCGATAAGTCGCCACAACGCAACCGGTTCGTTGAGCCCCCGCAGCGCAATGAACGAGAGCCGGTTTTCCATCGTGCTCGGCCTTTGCCAACGCGGCGACGGCCCCCGCCACTTGCTCGATTTCGCCAGTTCCATTGCCGTTCATCGGAAACCGCAGACCTTGCAAACCAAGATCATGAATCGCTGCTTGCTCGGCCTGTTGATTGATGTTGTGCGGATCGTCGTGAGTCAGATCAATGACCACTTGAATGTGATTCTTCGCGAGCGTCTCGCGGACCAACGCTCGATGAAGCTGCCCGCTGCGATAAATTTTCCCGACTTCCACAACACCGAATCGTTTCGGGACAAAGCGGTCTCGCAAATCTTTGTAGCCATCGATCCCCAACGGCGCAAGACACGCAACAGCGACGATCAATACCGAAACTTTCAGCCAACGACGTTGCGGCACGGCAGCGAATCCCTTCCTCGAAGCGAAAACCGGATGTTCGCGCAGGCGAAAATCACAGTGAGACCAAGCGGGCGGGACTTTACGACGTCGCCGAAAAACGTGGCTAGATCAGTCCTGTCTGCGAATTACACACTGCTCCGAGAATCCGTAGGACGGGCACTCTTGCCCGTCAGACCAGCCACAAGGCGGGCAAGAGTGCCCGTCCTACAAAACCTCTACCATCTGCTGTGCCTGCTGCTCACGCCAGCATTTCCGCAACAACTTTGCCGTCATGCACCAACGGGACCGGGCGATTGAGTCGGTCGTTCAACGTCGAGTGCGGATTGATACCGATCAGATGGTAGATCGTGGCGAGGACATCTTTCGCGGTGAGCGGTCGATCGGCAACCGTTGCTCCGATCGCATCGGTACGACCGATGACGTTTCCTTTTTTGAGCCCGGCACCGGCGAAGAAGTTGGAGTAGGCTCGGCCCCAGTGACCTCGGCCTTCACCCTCAAAGCGCGGCGTGCGGCCCATCTCGCTCATCACCAAGACCAACGTGTCGTCGAGCAGGCCACGGGTTTCGAGATCGTGGATCAGCGCTGAGAAAGCCAAGTCGAGTCCCGGCAGCAGCTCTCCCTTCAAACGGTTGTAGTGATCGACGTGCGTGTCCCAACCAGCGTTGAGTTGTCCAAACTCGTCCCACACGACGGTCACGAATCGGCAGCCCGCTTCGACCAATCGTCGAGCTTGCAACGTCGACTGCCCGAACAGCGTCATGCCGTAAGCATCACGCAGATTCGCTGGCTCTTGATCCAGATCAAACGCCGAACGAATCGCTCGCGAGTCGAGCAGCGAGAAGGCGAGTTCTCGTTTCTGATCGAGCACCGATCGTCCTGCCTGTTGATCCAGATTGTGTCGCAGCGTTTCGAGTTGATCGAGCAATGATCGGCGTCGATTGAGTCGGTCCAGTGAAAAATCGCTGGGCAAGTCCGCTTCTGCAGCGATCAAGAAGCGGCAGTCGCGTTGGACACCGAGATACGGATCGCGGACCTCCGTCGCGGGGCCGAATGAACGCCGCACCTGACTGCGCGTCGGCTCACCACGAAATTCCGTCCAAATCGGATCGAAGCCGCTGCCGAGATACGCGGCAAACGGCGGCGTGTATCGGGCCGCCGGCCGGCGCGTGCTGAGCATGAATGGCAGGACGATGTTGTCCGGAATCGAACCGTGCGGCTTGGGGCCTCGCCGTTGCTGGTCGTGGTAATTCACCACCGAACCGAAAAACGGTTGATGCTGCGGATGCGTCATCGTCTCTTCGAGCGGAATGCTTCCTTCCGGAGCACCGGTCGTCGCGTACTGCATCCCATGAAAGTTCCAGGGATGCGTCAGCGAGCGAACCACCGTGACGCGATCCATCACCTTGGCCATGTTCGGCAAGTGCTCGCACACGTCGCAACCGGGGAGCGCGGAGGAGATCGACTGGAGCTGCCCACGAATCTCGACCGGAGCGTGCGGCTTCATGTCGAGCGTTTCCAAATGGCTCGGCCCGCCGAACAGGTACAGCAGAATCACATTCTTCGCGCGACCAAATCCCGACAGCGTGCTTTCAGAAACTTTCTCAGCCGACTGCTCGCCATTCGCCAACGTCGGCAACAGCGCAGGCATCCCGACTCCGCAGAGACTCAAGCCGCCGATCGACAACAGATCGCGACGAGTCACGCCGTTACACAACCGCTTCGGTCCACCAAGAACCTGCAACATCACCATCTCCCATTTGTGCCGCAGTCCGCACGCTTGAAAGAGCTTACTCCTCAATATGTGTGTCGCCAACCCGGAGTGGCGGGGCACCTGGTTAGGGAAAACTCAATGTCAGCATCGTGATCTGAAAATCGGAGAAATGTGAGGCCAGGAATAGCCAGTCTTTGTGAGGTACTTCCCACTCTGGTTGGAGAGATAATTGCTTCGGATCTCCCTTCCATTGGAAGGTCGGTTTCTCATCCACGAATAGTTCAACCGTGTCGGGAGTCACGCGGACCTCCAATCTCACGGTCGCATCGAGCGGGAGCAGAACCTTGTGTTGCACGGTGGGCTGCTCATGCACCTGTTTACCATCCAGCAGATGCAGTCCCACGGAGTCGCCGGGGTGACTATCGAGTACGAGCATCACTTGGCGACCTCCCACAACGAGACCGAATCCCAAGCAATACTTTCCCCCGATCCGCTTCACGGTCGATTTGATCGTATAAGAGTTCGGAACATCGACCGGAATTTGTAAGCGATTAAAAGCCTCATTATGGCATCTGAGCCAACCATCCCATGTGTGCAGAGGCCATGCACGACATCCAATTCAGGGTCAATCGTCTTGAGCAAGTCGATTTGCTTGTCGGCATTCTTGATCACTTTTGCGGGAGTCCTTCGCCGAGGCAGCAACGTTGTGGGCAGTGGTGAATCGCCCGTGGTGGGGCGATAGATAACGATCGTCCCTGACTGCAAGTCATCAAAATTCAGTGAAGCCCGGCTGATGGTTTTACCTCCTGCTCCAAAGTTTTGGTGGAGGATACGCACGACTTGCGGGCCAGAGACTTCGTCGATGATTGCCGTATGCCCCGAAAAGCCCATGTAGACCTTTTTGTCCTTGCCAGCAAATTTGACGGAAGAAAACTGGATAATGTCACCGGGGAGCCAAGCTTCATACTCGCCAAGTTGTCGTCCCCAGTGATAAAGGCCAATTTGTTTGGCTTGAGCCGATTTGAGTGCTTCGTCAGCGGCTGTCGAGCATTCCCCGTTGCCGATCATCTGACCGAACCTTTGGCGGACAAAGTCGACGATTTGGAGATTCAAGGGGGGAGTATTCGCAGCCAAAGCCAGTGTCTTTTCAGTGAGCAACACGCGGGGAACGATGACGGCTTTGGCGTTAGACCGGTGATGGACAGCGAGTTGTAGTTCCAGGCGATCTTTTTGTTGGCGGAGTTGTCCAATGACGAGAGCATTGAATTCCGATGGCATCTTTTTCCATTTCGCAACATCGGCCGCCAAACCTGGCTTCGCACTACTCGTCAACCAATTGAATGCCGGCTCGCGTTCAACTTCGACTGCATCGACATCCTTCGCTCGCAATCCGGCGAGGATCTCGGTTTGGACCGCTCCGCGAACGCGCCAAGGCATAGCCACGCCAGTCAAATCGTAGACATGAACGAGAGTTCGAGTGCCCTGAATGCTTGGTGCCGCTTTTTCAATTGACGCCTTCAAAGCCTCTTCCAATGCGGGGTATTCAGCCCAGCAATGGGTCGCCAGAAGAGTCTGAAGAATCAGCGCGAGAAAAATGGCGTATCGCGTGGTGTTCCTATCTCGGAGCATAGAACCTCCTGGTCAATTGGCTTACTTAGCCAACTCCTGCCGGAACTCATTCAGCTTCTGCAACGCGGCGATGGGGGTGAGCTGATCGAGGTCCAGTGACTTCAGCTTTTCGATCACCGGATGATCGGGCTCGATGAAGAGTGACAACTGGCGGTCGCGGGATTTTGTTTTGCGTTCGGGGATTTTCACGCGGCCTGATTCGTCGATGTGATCGGATTCGAGTTGGGCGAGGATGACTTGAGCGCGTTCGATGACGTCACGTGGCAGGCCGGCGATTTTAGCGACGTGGATACCGTAGCTCTTGTCGGCGGGGCCTTCGACGATCTTGTGCAGGAAGACAATGTCGTCGCCGTGTTCGCGGATGGCGACGTTCCAATTGCTGGCGTGTTGCAGCGTCTTGGTGAGTTCCGTCAGTTCGTGGTAGTGCGTCGCGAACAGTGTGCGGCAATGAATTTGATCGTGCAGGAATTCGGTGACGGCCCATGCCAGCGAAATGCCGTCGTAGGTGCTTGTGCCGCGACCGATCTCGTCGAGGATCACGAGGCTGCGATCGCTCGCCGAGTTCAGGATGCGCGCGGTCTCGGTCATCTCGACCATGAACGTGCTCTGTCCTTTGCTGAGTTCGTCGCTGGCACCAACGCGAGCGAAGATCCGATCGGCGATGCCGATCTGTGCTTCGCTGGCAGGAATGAATGAGCCGATCTGAGCCATAATCGTCAGCAACGCGGCCTGCCGGATGTACGTGCTTTTGCCCGCCATATTCGGGCCGGTGATGAGTTGCACGCGCCCGGATGCGTTCAACGTAGCCGTCTCGCTCCGCGAGACGATTGCCGAGCGCGCAACCACAGCCTCTACTTCGCTCGGAGCGATGGGCGCGGAGTCGGTGTTTGAAATGGACTGGGAGTCTTTGGGCAACAGGGCGTCGATTTCGGTTCGGCTTTCCTGTCGCGGAGCGACAGGGCTACGTTGCCCCAGCCGGACATCGTTCGGCACGAACGATCCGGCTGGCATCAGCTTGTCGAGAACGGGATGTCGGCCTTCGCGAATGTCGAGCACCGGTTCCTCGCAGAGTTCGGGGCGGCAGTAACCCTGTTTCACGGCGAGCGTCGCCAGTGCGGCGATGACGTCTACTTCGGAGAGGACGTCGGCGGTTTGCTTCAGTCGAGCGGTGGCTTGAGCGACTCGTTCGCGCAACGCGGCGAAGAGTTCTTGTTCGAGTGACACGGCTCGCTCTTCGGCTCGCAGGACTTTGTCTTCGTACTCTTTGAGGTCCGGCGTGATGTAGCGCTCTTGGTTCTTGAGCGTTTGCTTGCGGATGTATTCGGGCGGAATTTTTGCAGCTTGAGCGGCGGTCACTTCTAAGTAATAGCCGAAGACCTTGTTGAACCCGACCTTCAAGTTCGGCAGGCCGAGCCGCTCCGACTCCTTCGCCTGATACTTGGCGATCCATTCTTTGCCACCGCGAGCGAGATCACGCAATTCGTCGAGCGTCGCGTTGAAACCTTCGCGGACGAGGCCGCCGTCGGTCGTCAGCAACGGCGGTTCATCAACCAGGATCGTGTCGATGTCGGCTCGCACTTCGGCACACAGATCGAGGTTGCCTTCCAGTTGTTGAAGCCGATCACTGTGCCGGCCCGCAAGCTTGGCTTTCAGTCTCGGCAGCAACGCGAGTGAGCGGGTCAGGCTGCTGAGGTCACGCGGGCTCGCTCGACCGGTTGCGACTTTCGCGGTGAGCCGTTGCAGATCGTAGGTTTCCGACAAGATCTCGCGCAGGTCGCGGCAGAACATCGTCTCGATCGTTAGTTCTTCGACCGCATCGAGACGGCAGGTGATTGCGGCGATGTTGGTCAAGGGGTTCGACAACCATTCGGACAATAACCGCGCTCCCATCGGCGAGACGGTTTCATCGAGCACTGATAACAGACTGTTTTCTCGCTTCCCCTCGCGGATCGTGCGGGTCAGTTCGAGGCTCGCTCGCGTGGCTTCGTCGATGATCAGCGTCGTGCCGCGACGGTACGGCTCAATCCGGCTGATGTGAGCCAGCGACGATTTCTGCATCTCTTGAACGTATTCGAGCAACGCGCCGGCCGCGGTCACACCGGGCGAGGCACCATCGACATCGAACCCTTCGAGCGTCGTCGTGCCGAAATGTTTGAACAGCGTCTCGCGGCAGGCTTCTTCGGCCCAGCACCACGGAGCGCGTGGAGTCGCCAGTAAGCCACTTCGTGCGAAGAGCGGTCGCAGGCGTTCATCCGCTTTGAAGTGGTCGGGGTAAACACACTCGGATGGTCGAACACGAGCGAGTTCATCGGCCAACTGCGATGGCTCAAGATCGGCAACGAGAAATCGTCCGGTCGAAACTTCCAACCACGCGAGTCCGACTATTCCCGAACGACTCGGCCAGACACTGGCGAGGAAGTTCGATTCGCGCGGGTCGAGCAGCGCTTCATCAGTCAAAGTACCGGGAGTGACGACTTGCGTGACCTCGCGTTTGACCATCCCTTTCGCGAGCTTCGGGTCTTCCATCTGCTCGCAGACAGCAACGCGATAACCCGCCGTGATTAGCTTTCGCAGGTAGCCTTCCAACGCATGATAGGGAAACCCGGCCATCGGGATCGGGTTCGGCGAGCCCTTGTCTCGGCTGGTCAGCGTCAGGCCCAGCACCTTCGATGATGTCTGAGCATCCTCGAAGAACAGCTCGTAAAAATCGCCCATCCGAAACAGCAGGATCGATCCCGGGTTCTGCCGCTTCACTTCCATGTACCGCTCCATCGCAGGAGTGAGATTGCGAGCTGGCGGGGTCTGTGGTGCGGGGTTGTTTGTGTGGTCCAGCGACTGGCTCATGGCATCCTCAAAGTTCGGTCATCACGGGCGGGACAAGATAACGCCCGAAAGTTTTCTTCGCTTGTCCGAGCCGGTAGTGTTCGGCCCGGTGTACGTAGCCGTCACGCTCCGCGCGACGAGCCGGATGCTTCAAACTGCTTGATCTCCGAGAAAACTGCCACCGGTTTGAAGCGACTGGCTCGTCACGCGGAGCGTGACGGCTACGTATAAGGGCACTCCTCATGACGACAACTCCGAACCTCTCCGGCGTACTTCCCGTCTTTCAGACGCCGTATCACGATGACGAGTCGATCGACTTCGGCACGTTGCAACGTGAGATCGAATGGCTGTTCGATCGCGGGGCCGACGGCATCGTGATGGCGATGGTTTCCGAAACGTTGCGGCTGTCGACGGACGAGCGGCAATCGTTGGCCGAAGCCGCTTGCGTCTTCGCCGGGCCACGCGGTTCGACCATCATTAGCGTCGGCGCGGAAAGCACTCACACGGCGGAACGGCTTGCGCGACATGCAGCCGATTGCGGGGCGACGGCACTCATGGCGATCCCGCCGGTCTCGATCGGTGTCGGCGAAGAGGAGCAACTTCGCTACTACGAACGGCTGCTCAAAGCGGTCTCGATCCCGATGATCGTGCAAGACGCCAGCGGCTATGTCGGCAAGCCGATGTCGATCGCCCTGCAAGCTCGCATGTGGCGCGAGTTTCATCCGCGAGTCCTCTTCAAACCCGAAGCGGTCCCGATCGGACAACGTCTTTCCGAACTGCGCAACGCAACAAACGGTCAAGCCGCCGTCTTTGAAGGAAGCGGCGGTATCGCCCTCGTCGACAGTTTTCATCGGGGGATCGTCGGCACGATGCCCGGAGCCGATTTGATCGACGCGCTCGTCGCACTCTGGCGAGCGTTGCAAGCGGGAGACGAACACCGAGCCTATTCGATCTCGCTGCCCCTCTCCGCGCTCGTCGCGTTACAGACAGGGCTCGACGGGTTCCTGGCCATCGAAAAATATCTGCTCCACAAGCAAGGGATCTTTCGTAACACGCTCATTCGTGGCCCCGTTGCTTTCCGCCTGGATGAAGAGACACGCCAAGAAGTGGATCGCCTCTTCGCCAGATTGAGCGAGGCGGTGAATGTGTCCGATTCTTAAATGCTGCGGGTCGTTTCAATCTGAGAAAGAACCACGAAATTTCTGATCGAGCAACTACTGATCGTAGCCGCTGCGGATACACTCCCGTTCCCCGAAGTGAGCTAAGCGGTCGCTGCGGATGTGCGGTCCCGTTCGGCTTGCCGGCGCGACGGCTGTTCGCAGAGGAAAGTCCGGGCTCCGCAGAACAGAGTGGTGGGTAACGCCCACCGTCCGTGAGGACAGGGACAGTGCCACAGAAAATAAACCGCCTCGCGGTTCGTTGAACGTACTTGGCTTCGGCCAACTCGAACAGCGGATCGCGCGGTAAGGGTGAAACGGTGCGGTAAGAGCGCACCGCAGATCGGGTGACCGATCTGGCTCGGTAAACCCCACTCGGAGCAAGGCCAAGCAGAGAGCAAGGTGCGTGTGGAGGGCTTCGGCCCAAAGCACTCACCGCGGCGCGGTTCGTGCCGGACGACTCTCGGGTCGGCTGCTTGAGGCGACGAGCAATCGTCGTCCCAGAGGAATGACAGCTCACGACAAAACCCGGCTTATCGGCTCACTTCGGGGGTTTGAAACATTGTAGCGCGACGCTCCGCGTCGCGTTCACGACGCAGAGCGTCGTGCCACATTTCGCACTTCACGTCTTCCCACGCATCGCCTCGGCCACCGCCGCCGCCGCATGCGCGTCTTCGAGCATTTGATCGGTGCTTTGCGGATCGACCTCTCGGCAACTCGAGGTGACGAGGTCCGAGAGTTCTCGCAGTTCATTAGCCCACGCTTGCGGGTTCATGTCGGGTGGACAATGTGGCGTGAACTCTTCCAAGAGCAACACGAAACGGAGCAGATGCCGAAACAAAACTCCTTCTTGTCGTACGGCCTGTTTCGCCGAAACCAGATTACCGAAGTTACCTCCGAACCGAATCAATTCACCGACCGCCCAGCAAGGTTGCATCGGGATGTCGGTGACGTCGGGGAACTCGGCTTGAAATAACAAACGCAACTTCTCCGCCAACGTGAACACTCGTGGTCGATCTTCGTCCCACGCTTTGTCGTCTTCGTCCTCTTCTTTCGCGGCACCGAGTTCCGCATTCGTCGCCAGTCCACGACTGAGCAATTCCGGATGTAAAACCTCAAGTGCGAGCGGCCCGAATGGCAGGAACTCCGGTCGAGGAACTCGGAAATACTTTGCCGCCGATCGCGCGATTTCGAGCACACTTTCAAACGCCTGAATGCGCTCCTCGCGATTCGCCTTGCCGAGATGTTCGACCAAGAACATCCCATAGATTGGATTGACGCTGCGAAAGGTCATTAGTTGTTCGAGCCGCTCTGTCGGGATCGCTCGCTCTGCGCGATAAGCGTCTTCAGGACGGGCATCGGTGGCAACGACCTTTCCTCGCTCTGTGGCTTGAGTGATCAGCAACTTCGCCGCACTCGACGGTTTTGAACTCGTCAGTTGTCCGAAGGCTAAATTTGAAATTTGAACATCCGATTCAGCGATCGGCGGCAGATTGAGCGTTTCAACGAGCGTACTTTCTTGCTTCGGCGGTTCCGGATCCAAGATGACGTAACCGCCGGCCCACAGCGACAGCAAGCGGTTGTCGAGTTCCTTCTGAGCCGCCGCGACGTTCTTCCCTTCGAGCAATCGCTTGCCGACGAAGTCACGCAGCCGAATAACGTCGGGCGAGATTCGCAGCAAGTAAGCCAGCAAGCGCCACGGCAACGGGCCTTGACTCGACAACTTACCCGGCGGTGCCACTTTCAGCTTCTCGAATTGCTCCTGCGACCAATACTGCTCGGTGGTTCGCCGAGTCGGCATCTTCTTCTTCATCGCCTTCTTGGCGCGGATCAGCAGCGGGTCTTTCGTGTCCTCCGGAATCTGATCGTACTTCTCTTTCCAACGCAAAATTTTGACGTCGTCTTCGTGAGCCAACGCGTAAACGAAACCCTCTTTGTCGAACTGTGGTCGCCCTGCTCGACCGAAGATTTGATGGGCAACGCTCGGCTCGATGGTTTTCTTCTTGCCCGGCGGCCCTTTCATCAAGGCGGTGAGGACCACCGATCGAGCGGGCAAATTCATCCCGGCGGAAAGCGTCTCCGTGCAAACGACGACGGACAACAGCTTCTGCTGAAACAACTCTTCGACAACCCGCTTGTATCTCGGCAGCAATCCCGCGTGATGCACACCGACTCCGCGCATCAACATCGCCTTCAACTTCGTTCCGGCTCCTCGGCTCAGATCGTAATTATCGAGCGCCACCACGAGCCGTTTTTGCTGGCCGTCCGCGAGCAACGATTTTCCTTTGAGTTGTTCGGCAACATCCCAGCACTCATCACGATTGAAGCAGAAGACAAGCGTCGGCGTCCGCCGTGATTCATCATCTCCCGCAGCCATCCATTCCAGATGCTCGTTGAGCAGCATGTCCGGAACCCATTGATAACTGAGCGGCACGCGGCGTTCGGTCCCTTGCACCAAATCCAACAGACGACCGTGTGCTCGCTGCATCCAGAGCGTGAAATCGACCGCGTTGCCGACAGTCGCCGATAACAACAGCAACCGCGTGTGCTTGGGCAACATTCCCAGCGAAAGTTCCCACACGATGCCCCGCTCCGGATCGGCGAAGCTGTGAAATTCATCCATCACGACGGCGATAACGTCGGTGAAGTCAAACGCCTCGGCGTGCAACAAGCGATTGAGCAGTATCTCCGCGACAACCACCAACACCTTCGCATCTGGGTTGACTCGCCGATTCCCCGTCACGAGTCCGACATCTTCTGGCCGAAACCCCCAGCGGACGGCGGCAGCTTGCATCTCTTGAAACTTCTGATCGGTCAGCGCGATCAGCGGCGTCGTGTAATACGCCGTCTTGCCCGTATGCAAAGCCTCGAACAACGCCGCCTCGGCAATCAACGTCTTCCCGGTCCCCGTCGGAGCACAGACCAGCACACCTTGCTCGGTGGTGAACCACGTCAGCAACGCCTCTTCCTGAAGCGGATAAGGCGGGTACGGAAGCTGAGCGAGATATTTCTCCGCAAGATTATCGCGTGACGTGACTGCATCTGACATCCGTTTCATCCATTCCAAAGTAAAGGCCAATTCGTGCCGTGTGATGTCTATTCGGATGCGCAACCTCTTACTAACCGCCTTACTCGCCGAACAACCCCATCAAAGGTTTCGCCGACTTTGAACTTTCGCTCACAAAATCTTCGTCAACCAGCATTGCGATTGTGCTGGCGATTTGGCTGAGTGTTGGCGAGATATCGCTACGAACACCCAGTGGTTTTACGTCTGGACCAAGCGCGGCCATCCAGACGAACTCCGCTCCTTCGACCTTGGCACCATGATCGGTCCAGTCGCGAATCGTATTGCCTCGGCCATGATCGCAAGCGATGAGCAACGAAGTCTGGTCTTTGTAATCGGGGAGCGATTGCAGCAGGTTCCAAAAGCCGGCCAGAAAAGCATCCGCTCGATGCGCGGAATACAGATAACGGTCGTAGCGCCGAGCGTGAGCCCATTCGTCAGTCTCGCCAAGCCCAACGAAGAGGACTCGCGGTTTCTTCTTTTGCAAGTATTCGCGGGACGCTTGCATGACGAGCGAGTCGATTTGGTTGTCCGGCCACAACACGACGGTGTCGGCAATCAAGTCGTTGAGCAATCGTTCGCGATCGGTCAAGTCGTTGCCGACGATCGGTGTGATCCCCGCATGGCAGTAAATGCGGCTACGCGGCTGGTTGAGGATGAAAGGGAAAACGTCCCATGTCGCGATCGCTGCAACGCGATCTTTGAAGGCAGGACGTTGATTCAAGAACTCCATCACGCTGATGTGCTGATTGAGAATCTTGTTGTTGGACTTGATCCCCTCGTCATCGGCAAACCCGCAGAACATTTCGCTGTAGCCGGGGTACGAGAACTTGTGAGAGTTCTCCAGCTTGGCCGCCGCGTTCCTGGACGGGTCTCCGAAGATCTGCCCGCGTTTCGCGACCGTGTTCCAAATGAAGGGCAGCAGTGTTTCTCGACGTTCTTCGGCGGACTCGCGCCAGTACTTCGCTTTGACTCCAGCCACGTCGGAGACACCCGCGTCCTTGGCGATAAACGGCTCGTGCGCACCGCCGAATAACTCCTGCCAACGAAAGCCATCGAGCGTGACATACACCACCTTGCGGTCCCGTCGCTGACCGGCTCGTTCGTCATCGGCAACGCTCGGTCGCGTTGTCGGCGAAGTGAGCAACAACGAAGAAACAATCAGGCCGAACCAAATGTGATGTGGCTTCAAAATAGTATCTCCTATGCACAAATGTCGCGATGAGCCCAACTGGTCTGTCTGAGAAGCGGCGTTCCCTACGATGTCGGCCTGTTGCCCGAACCGGGTGCGAAATTGAAACGCAGCACAGGTCTTTGCGAAAGGAACGCCGCTCTCATGAAGACGACTCTCGGATTTTGTTCTTATCTGCTGTTTAAGATCGCGATCGTCAGCACCAACATTCTTGATGATGACGCAAGACGACGGCGTGCGCGTTGAATCGGCGTTGTTCTATTACCTCGCTCTTAAACAAGCGAAAGTCCCTGCCCACGGAACACAAGGAAAGACACAGAGAAATGAAGAGCAGCGACGATCCGTGTCGCGATTTCAACTCGTAGAACCGCAACCCGCGATTGATGTCGCTGGCACGCTTCACGGCCTCGGCTGTAAAAGGTCGCCGCGTGAGTTTACACGGTGACAGTCGATCGGATCGCGGCATGACGGGTGACTTGTTGAATCCCACTCCTCCAGTTCCGCCAATAGACAGCGGTTCGTCGACAATACCGATGATGATGTCGGCGGACGCTCCCGTGCGAGTTGATCCACGACTGCCAAACTTGCTGTCGAAAGTGCATCCCAATCCTCTGCGACCGTTGTGGGTGACTTGGTTCGCTCATCCGTTTGCCAATTGGTTCTGGTTTTATTTTGGGTTCGTGGCCGCGTTGTCCGGTTCAAACATGGGTTATCCGAGTTTGGGGCCGATTGTGATGTTCGGCTGGCTGACCGGGCATTTGGTGAATGCTCCGCACCCGTGGGGCGAACTGAAACTCTTCGTGGCGTCACTGCTGCTGGGCTATTTCGGCGACGGTCTCATCACTTGGCTGGGTGTGCTGAAGTTTCGCGAGACGACTCCGTGGACTTGGATGGTCCCCTTTTGGATGGCCATGATGTGGCCGAATTTTGCCGCCACGTTGAATAGTTCGATGAAGTGGCTGCGCGGGCGATATCGCATGGGAGCCATCTTGGGAGCGATCAGCGGCCCGTTCTCATACTACGGCGGCGTGAAATGGGGAGCCGTCAAATTCGGTGTCGAATTCGACTTCTGGCCCGCGATGACACTCATCGGCATTGAGTGGTTGCTCGCCATGCCCGCGCTGTTGTGGCTGTCGGCTCGCTGGGTTCCAAAAGATTCTTGATGCCGAGGAGAAAATGCCAGAAATGTTGTTGTGCGGCATGCTCTTACTTCGACTGTCTTAGATTTACTGCTTGCTGTTGTTTGGACTTGCCCACGTTTTGCGTGCGTGCAACGTCGCGCGTCTTGTGACGCGCAAAGGTCATGTCGAAACGTCGAGTGCCTGTCCTACTCAATCTCAATTTGTGCCAATGGCGCTAGAGTTCCGTGGGATATGCACTAATCATTCAGACACCAACGCCAAAGTCCGATGGACCAAAAAAAGGCCAACTATTTTACAGTCGGCCTTTTCAGAGAATTCAGCGATCCGATTGTTGTCGCTGTGAGCGACGACTACTGCTTGCTACCGCAGGTCGAGCAACCTGCCGCCGGAGCGGAGGCACATGATGGGCAAGTCGGCGTCGGACAAACTGGAGCGCAGACCGTCACTGGAACTTGACGACAGACAATTCGCGGCACGCAGTAACTTTGCTTAACTGGCACAGTCCGCGGAACGCAGCGAGTCCGAGTCTCCATGCGGGTGTATGGCACCTGCTTGCAGACTGTGTACGGCACCTTGCGAGTGCGGCATTCGCTGACCATCGTGCAGGTCGTGTAAGGAACCTTCTTCGTGTAGCACTTCTCCGTCCAGGAGCAGGTCACGTAAGGGACTTTGCGAGTGCGGCACTCTTGTCGCATCGAGCAAGTCGTGTACGGGACTTTACGAGTCCGAGTCTCAGTCGTCGTGTTGCAAACCGTGTACGGCACGCGGCAGGTGCGAGTTTCTTGAACCATACTGCAAGTCGTATACGGGACTTTGCGAGTGCATGTCTGCGGGACCGTTCGGCAAACTTGGTACGGAACTTTACAGGTGCGGACTTCCGGAATCATGCGAGTGCAACAGACTGCTTGCTTGACGACTTTCGGGCACCAAACTTTCTTGCAGCAAACGGTTGGCGGACATTGTACCTGAACCGTGCGGCAGCAGCCTGGCTTGTAGGTGCAGCAACCCGTGCAGGAATCCATACTCCAAGAACCGGGATCCTGCACGCACTTGTTCATGACCGGGCCAGGAACGCATTCGCTGACGGTTTTCCATTCGCCGCAGCAGACATCGACGTATTTCGTCTCTGTGCAAGGACGGCAGACGGTGTAGCAGACATCGCGGTAGCAAGTCTCGGTCACGACTTTGCAGGTCGTATAACACTCGTCGCGCCAGCAAGTCTGAGTCACCGGTCGGCAGACGGTGTAGCACTGGTCGCGATAGCAAGTTTGATAGCACGGCTTACAGACAGTGTAACACTCATCGCGCCAGCACGTTTGCACGCAAGGAATACAAACGCTGTAGCACTCATCGCGGAAGCACGTTTGATAGCACGGCACTTTGAACGAGCAGACTTCATCGCGCCAGCACGTTTGCGTCACCGGACGGCAAGCGGTGTAGCACTCATCGCGATAGCACGTCTCGTAGCACGTCTTCGTGCAGCACACGGGGACTTGCTCGCAAACTTGGTCATAGACCGTTTGGCAGCAGACTTTTTCGCAGCGATCCCAGACAACTTCTTGCACCGTTTTGTAGCAAGTCGTGCAGCAAGTTTTCGCTTGGCACAAATCGCCGCAGGGTGCGCAGGCTGAAGTGGGGCAACAGTTATAGCTGGCCGCACCGCAGTATCCCGCTTCAGCGACGTGAACTCCGGCCAATAGCAGGAACAATACGAACGCGGAGACCCACGCCTTGCGTTTCATCACAGACTCCTCTGACAACGTCTCGATGCACGATCCTACGACCGTGGACTCCCCTGAGTCCTTCTGAACGTCGTCAATCGTCAATCGGCATTGGCAAGCTGAAGACTGTGCTCAATCCCAAAATCACTTGGAGCACATCGAGTGAACCTTCCCCGCAGATTCCGATTTTCCCGCGCCTTGCCCGGCTTCACTGAATAGAAAGCGAGATCGAACGGCTGAATCTGCCGGAAGCGGTCGCGTTCTCAGCCAAGATCAACAGCCGAACGAAGTCTTCGACGAAGGCTTACTCACCACTTCGATTCGTCAACGATGTTCTCATTCAGTCAACGATGTTCTCATTCATCAGGCGTCGCAACAGCACTTCCGGTCGTTCTTCAACAATCACCAGCTCGCGGTGCTGCGGCTTAATGAAGCCTTCTTGCACAGCATGGTCCACAAGCCGAACCAATGGATCATAAAAGCCGCCGACGTTCAGCAATCCGGTCAACTTGCGATGCAATCGAAGCTGCGACCAAGTGACGACTTCAAAGAATTCTTCAAACGTCCCGAAGCCACCCGGCATCGCGATAAACGCCTCCGAGAGTTCCGCCATCAACGCTTTGCGAGCGTGCATTGTCGGCACCACTCGCATGTCAGCAACGCGAGGATGTAACAACTCCTCGGTTGCCAACGTCTCTGGAATCACACCGATCACTTCACCGCCGGCATTCAACACCGAGTCGGCGATGACACCCATCAAGCCGACGCTCCCGCCGCCGTAAACTAACCCAATTCCCGATTGAACCAACAACCGCCCCAGTTCAGCGGCAGCCGTTCGATAACAATCATCGGCTCCGGCCCGCGATCCACAGAACACACAAACGCGATGTAAGCTCAATCCCATTTTCAATCTCACTTCACAAGGTGTTTCGGCATGAGCGCGTACAAGACATCGCCTCAAGATCATCAAGCGGCTTTTCTTTGCTTTGGCATCTGGTTCCGCACCACTCCGTTGTCTGTGATTGTTTCCTGATGTCCCCTTGAGTCCGTCAGTTCTCCTGTCTGCGTACTGGCTACTCTGCCGTGAGGTTGTTTGTCAGAATGCCGCGCATCATGGGAGAAATAAACTCATCCAGCGGACAATCTTGGTGGCGCGATCGGTGGCACAGTGGTGATCTGGCTCCGGTTGTCAGCCTGTTGGTGTTGATTGCGATCTTCACAGTCTTGGTGGGACCGCGTGACTTTCTCAGTGTGGGGACGGCCAGCTTGGTACTCGAACAAGGGGCCGTACTGGCGATTGTCTCTGTGGGGATGACGTTCGTGCTACTGGCGGCGGAGATTGATCTCGCCGTTGGAAAAGTTGCGTTGTTGTCAGCCTGTGTTTGCGGAGTACTGTTCGAGCAACCGTTTGCTGCGGGGCCGAAGGGAGCGATGGAAGCCACATTGCTGTCGTTGCTCGTGGTCTTGGCAATTCCGTTTGTGGTCGCGCTGATTGCTGGCTGGTTGTCGGGCGTGCTGACGGTGACCTCGACGTTGCCGAGCTTCATCATCACGTTGGCAATGATGTTCGTATCGGACGGCATGGCTCGGTATCTGACCAAGAGTGAGAAGTTCAATGCCCCAGTGGTGCTGAAAATGATCGGGAATGACGGTTTGTTTCTGACTCGGAAACTGCACGTGCCGTACAGCGCGATGCTGGCGGCCGTTGTCTTGTTGATCGGGCACGTTGTGTTGCAGCACACGCGATTTGGTCGGTACGTCTACATGACTGGCGGCAACCGCGAAGCCGCTCGACTCGCCGGAGTTCGCACCTCGCGAATTGTCATCGCGTGCCTCGTCATTTGCTCTTTGACGGCCGCGCTCGGCGGACTGGTGAACGCCGGTCGGTTGGAAAGCGTCAGCCTTGATCAAAACACCGAACTGCTCCTGGAAGCGGTCGCTTGCGTAGTGCTCGGCGGAACGAGCCTGTTTGGTGGCGAAGGCGGAATGTTACGGACGCTGATCGGCGTGATTACCTTTACCGTGTTAAAGGTCGGATTGAACTCGGTGCAAATTCCGGGGATCACGCACTTCGATTTGCTGCGACCGTTTGTGATGGGGATCGTGCTGCTGATTGCCTTGGTGATCAATGGTCGCATCGCTCGCAGCCGGGGATAGCCTAGTGCTTCGTCACTTCTTAAATTTCGGGTTGGGTAGTTGGGGTCGAGCAACGCGAGCCCCAGCGAAACACAGGCTGGGGGCTCACTTCGCTCGACCCCAGCCACCCGAAATTTTGGCTGTGACAAAGCACTAGATCATTCGCCGGTGCCGTAACGTGTGGGAGTAAGTCAGAGTGAACGATCGCTGGATGAATTGTCGCATGAGGCGGCACGCTTATTGGGCATCAACGTTTTGCGTGATCTTTCTACTGCATTGGCTCCCGTGCGGATCGGTTTCAGCGGCGACGCAATCAAGTCGAGCGGAAAGCGAAGAGCCGCGCGCTGAAGCCGAAGCGAAACCGGTTTCGGCGCTGGTCAAGGTTCAGAAAGAACTGACTCAACGCCTACTGGAAGTTGAGCAAGCGAAAGACTCCGAGACGGCGGCAGAGAAAGCGATCGAAGAGGCGAAAGGGAAGCTCGTCGAAGCGACGACCGCCGATGATGCTGACGCGAAAGAGAAAGCCGAAGCCGCGCTCAAGATGGCGACCGAAGGACTTCAGCAAGCGCACGATAATCGAACCGCCGCGCAACAGCTCGCGGATCAGGCTCAAGAGCGGCTCGGTCTGTTACAGAAGGAAGAAGAGCTCAGTCAGCCGAAAGGAACGAAGTCAGAAGAAACCGCACCGGCTCCGTTCGAGGAAACGTTCAAGAAAATTTCTCATGCCAGTCAGTCGCGCAAAGAGGCCGATGTCGCCAAGCAGTTGTCGGTCACGCTCCGCAAACATGTCGAATCATTGCAGGCGCGTTTGAAGCAAGTGCGGCGAGAAAGCGACGAGACCAACCAACGCTTGTCGATTCACGGAGGCATGTCCGAAGCTGCGAAAGCCAATCTGCGGAGCGAACGGGACCAGCTCAACGACGAAACTCAC
>JAYUFI010000102.1:0-2785 GCA_043738805.1 Planctomycetaceae bacterium
CGCACCGCCAACTTCGGCCGGCAATGCCTGATGGCTCGCCGCTTCGCCGAGCGGGGCGTGCGGTTCATTCAATGCACTCACAGCTACAAGTGGGACCAGCACGGCAACCTGAAAGTCGATCACGCTCGCAACGCCGAGGAAGTCGATCAACCGATCGCCGCGCTGCTGACCGATCTGAAGTCGCGCGGCCTGCTCGACGACACGCTGATCCTGTGGGGCGGCGAGTTCGGCCGCACTCCGGTCGCTCAAGGAGACGACGGCCGAGACCACAACCCGCAGGGCTACACGATGTGGCTGGCCGGCAGCGGCGTGAAGCCCGGCATCCGCTACGGTGAGACCGACGACTACGGCTACTACGCCGTCAAAGACAAAGTCCACCTGCACGACCTGCACGCCACGATGCTGCACCTGCTGGGCTTCGATCACACCAAGCTGACCTACCGCTACGCCGGCCGCGATTTCCGCCTGACCGACGTACATGGCGAAGTGGTCAGCGGGATTCTGGCCTGACTTTTCTTCGCGGTGCGTTTTGTCGTCTGAGAATCACGTACAGAATTTCCTAGAAACAAAATCCTCATGCGATTGCGAGTCGAACTCTCTGTGGATGATTTGGTGATGTTCTCGTTGCATCATCACCAAAGTTCGCCGACGTTGAAGCGGTCGCGGGTTTGGGCGGTGATTGCGATCGTGGTCATGACCACCACGTTGTCACATATTGCGGGCGAGTTGCTCAATAACCCGTTGCTCCGACCGCTAGGGATTGCTGCGGCAATTTTCTTGGCAGTTGTTTATCCACGGATTTGGCGACGCAAATTAGAGCAATATGTGCGACTGCTTTATCGAGAAGGGCAGAATCGCGGAGTGCTCGGGATACACTCGCTTGAGATCGTCGACAACGGGTTGTTGGATGCGACCTCGTACTACGAACGCACGGTCTTTTGGAATGGAATTGAGCGGATTGAAACTGTTCCTGGTCGGACCTTCGTTTATCTTTCCGCCGTCACCGCGCAAGTGATTCCCGAAGATTCGGTGAAAGAAGGAAACTACAGCGCGTTCATTGACGAGCTGCGAAAACAGTGGTTGAAGCACAACGATCAACAGCCATAAAAGTCCGTTGAAAAGTGTGGCACGACGCTCCACGTCGTGAAGTGAGTCAGAAGAGATTCTGAAAACAAACAGCCTCTCGACGCGGAGCGTCGAGCCACATTACTTCAAGAGTCGTCCGTTTGATCGAATCTCGGAGAGTGCCCATGAACCCCATGCTCGAATACCAACGCTTGCTGACTCGCCGCCAACTCTTCGGTCGCTCAACGAACGGGCTGGGGGTGGCCGCGTTGGCCGCGCTGCTGAATCCCGGTTTGTTGTCCTCGGCATCGGCGGCTGATGCGAACAACGCCAAAGGGCTTCCCGGTGTGTTGACCACGCTGCATCACGCTCCGAAGGCGAAGCGAGTCATCTATCTCTTCATGTCGGGGGGGCCGTCGCACATCGACTTGTTCGATCACAAGCCGAAGCTCAAAGAGTTTCACGGCCAAGAACTCCCCGCGTCAGTCCGGATGGGGCAACGCATCACCGGTATGACGTCGGGGCAGAAGACGCTGCCGGTCGCCTCGTCGGCGTTTCAGTTTGCTCAACATGGAAATAGCGGAGCGTGGGTCAGCAGCTTGCTGCCGAATATCGCCAAGATCACCGATGACATCGCGATCGTGAAGTCGCTCAACACGGAAGCGATCAATCACGACCCGGCGATCACGTTCATTCAAACCGGCTCGCAGCAGCCCGGAAGGCCGAGCTTGGGAGCGTGGCTCAGTTACGGCATCGGCGCAGATAACGAAAACTTGCCCGCGTTCATCGTGATGATCTCGCAGGGGAGCGGAAACAAAACCGATCAGCCGATCTTCTCACGCTTGTGGGGCAGCGGCTTCTTGCCGTCACGACATCAGGGAGTTCGCTTCCGCAGCGGCGACGATCCCGTGCTGTATCTGTCGAACCCGCCCGGCATCGACAGCGGCTCGCGACGACAAATGCTCGACGGACTATCCGAGTTGAATCAGATCGCGGCGGACTCATTCGGCGATCCCGAAATCAACACGCGCATCGCGCAGTACGAGATGGCGTTTCGAATGCAGTCGTCGGTTCCCGATTTGACGGACCTATCGCAAGAACCGAAACACGTGCTCGATGCTTACGGCATCAAGGATGACAACGTGGATGGCGGCTTCGCACGCAATTGTCTGCTCGCGCGACGCATGGTCGAACGGGGAGTCCGCTTCGTGCAGCTCATGCACCGCGGCTGGGATCAACATGGCGCACTGCCGACGCAGATCAAAGGACAATGCCAAGACGTCGATCAGCCGAGCGCCGCGTTGGTCCGCGATTTGAAAGAACGCGGGCTGCTCGAAGATACGCTCGTGATTTGGGGCGGCGAGTTCGGTCGCACGGTCTACAGCCAAGGAGCACTCACACCGACCAATTACGGCCGCGATCATCACGGTCGCTGTTTCACCATGTGGATGGCCGGCGGTGGTGCGAAGCCCGGCATCACTTACGGCGAGACCGACGATTATTGCTACAACGTCGTGAAAGATTCGGTCCCGGTTCACGATTGGAACGCCACGATCTTGCACCTGCTGGGGATCGATCACACGCGGCTCACATTCCGCTTCCAAGGCCGCGATTTCCGGCTGACCGACATTCATGGCAACGTCGTGCCGGGGCTACTGGCGTAATGAGAGTTTACGTAGCCGTCATCGCTCCGCGTGACGAGTTGAGCGGGAAAACGCGC
>JAYUFI010000103.1:0-7332 GCA_043738805.1 Planctomycetaceae bacterium
CAAGATCCGTTACGACGACACGCCGATCTCGACCTACGTCGAACAGATCGGCGCGAAGGTCCGCGCTGACGGACAAGTCGCCTTCACCGCACTCTTCGACAACACCTCACAACGCAGTCGCATCATCGGCATCTTCCTGGCAATCCTCGAACTGCTGCGTCATCACAACTTCCGAGCCGAACAATCCAGCGACTTCGGCGAAATCGTGATCCTGCCGCCATTAGAAAACGTCACAACTCCCGCCACCGACGAGCCGCCAACCCACTGACCACTGTCACACTCCCGCAAACACCACTCGCCCACCCGCATCACCCGCTCCCGGACCAAGCTCGATCACCCAATCGGCGGCCTCAATCAGTTCGGCTCGGTGCTCAATCACAATCAGCGAATGGCCGACGTCGATCAGCCGACGGAAGCATTGCACCAGGACCACGACATCTGCCGGATGCAGACCGGCAGTCGGCTCATCCATCAGAAACAACGTGCGAGTGCGTGAACTGCTCGTCAACAACGTCGCCAATTTGAGTCGTTGGCACTCGCCGCGCGAAAGTGTGCTCGCGGGTTGTCCCAACGGGAGATAACCGAGGCCGACATCTTTTAACGACTTCAAACGCCGTTGCAGTTTGGGCTGACCTCGAAAGAACGTAAACGCCTCGTTCGCAGACAAGTTCAACACTTCGGCAATCGACAGGCCGCGTAACTTGGCGTCGAGCACATCGCGTTGAAACCGCGTGCCGTGACATTCGGGACAAGCGACCGACAAGTTCGCGAGGAACTGCATTTCAATTTCGATCGAGCCCAGTCCTCGACAACGAGGACATCGACCGCCGTCCGCCGAATTGAAACTGAAGTGCCGAGCCGAAAAGTTTTTGACCTTCGCTTCAGTAGTCTCGGCAAACAGACGCCGCATTTCGCCGTACAGAGACAACATCGTCGCGGCATTCGTGCGTGACGAACGACGGATCGGAGCCGCATCCACAAACACGACAGCGTCAATCTGGTCCGTCCCCGTCAACGTCGAAAACTCACCGACTGGCTCGATCGAACACGCCATTCCAAACTGCTGACAGAGTGCCGGATACAAAGTCTGTTCAATCAACGAACTCTTGCCGGCTCCGCTCACTCCCGTCACCGCACACAACACGCCGAGCGGAAACTCCACATCGAGCCCGCGCACGTTGTGTTGCCGTGCCCCCGCCAGTTTCAACCAACTGGACGGCCAGCTCGGTGGGGTGAGAGCCTCGTTTGGTTGTTGATCGCGACGACGAAAGAACTCAGCCGTTAGCGACTCCGCACACTGTGACAGTTCCGCCACACTCCCTTGAAACACCACTCGCCCACCGTCGCAGCCCGCGCCGGGTCCGAGGTCGATGACCTCATCAGCCGCTTCGATGAATAACCGCAGGTGCTCAATCACGATCACGGTGTTGCCCGCTTGCTGCAAACGTTGAATCGCCTCCAGCACTCGCGGCTGCTCGGTGGCATGCAACCCGGAACTCGGTTCGTCCAACACATACAATGCGTTATCCAGCCGAGTCGCCAACAAAGCCGCCAGTCGCGCGCGTTGCCGTTCGCCGCGTGACAAACTTTGCGGCGAACGACTCAACGCGAGATAACTCAAGCCGAGTTCCATCAGCACTTGCAGCCGAGACATCGCTTCTACAAACAGATTGGCGACGAGACTGAGTTCTTCCTCCGCAAGATCACTACGCCACTGACGTACGAAGTCGCTCACCGCGCTGATCGGTCCCTGTCGCAGTCTGGTCAGACTCATTCCCTCAGTCGCCACACGCACGGTACGCGCGAAAGAATTCAGTCGCGAACCGTCGCACTCCGAGCAGACTTTTGTGGGCCGCTGACCTTCGATCGTTCCCGATCCGCTGCATCGAGCACAGGCCCCGACCGGGCTGTCGAAGTTCAACAGTTCTGGTTCGAGTGGCGGAAATTCAATGCCGCAATCGAAACAGATTCGCTGCCACGAGTACCGCGTCGGTTGCCAGCGTCGCCCGTCCCACTCGATGTCTCGTACCGACGGCTTGGTGCTCGTGTCCGACATCACCGATGTCGGCGGCAGCTCTGACAAAACCACGCATTGACCGTTGCCGTGCTGCATCGCTTGCTCGACGCTTTCCAATAGCCGCGCGGCATCGGTCTTTCCGGCAATCAAACGGTCGACGACAACCCACAACGCGGACGAAACCTCGATCGTCCGGACGAAGCCGAGTTGCTGCCACGTTTCGCGTGAGTTGGCTTCCGCCGGAAACGCGATCACGAACCGCGTTCCTTCGGGGATCAACGTCACATCTCGGCAAACATCTGCGGGCGTTCGAGCGTTCAACAACGAGTCGCACTGCGGACAAAACGTTTGCCCCAATCTCGCGAACAACAGCCGCAACAGGTCGTCGATCTCCGTCAGCGTGCCGAGCGTTGCGCGTGCTGAAAACGATTCGTCCGCACGAAACGCAACCGCTGCCGGAAGATGCTCAATCGACTCTGCCTCTGGTCGCTCAATCCGTTCCAAGAATTGTCGAGCCGACGGTGCAAAGGTCTCGATGTATCGCCGCCGCCCTTCGGCCACGAGCGTATCGAATGCCAAGCTGCTCTTCCCTGCGCCACTCACTCCGGTGATCGCAATCAGCTTGCCTAACGGCAACCGCAGGTTGAACCACTTCAGATTATGGACGCGAACGCCGCGCAGTTCGATGTGTGACATGCCAGGAGAGTAACGCGAGCGAAGCCAACCACGAAAGCTCATGCAAAGCCTCTCGTCCGTGATCTGGCGACCGTACAATGGGATGCGAGAATCAGTGTGACATTCCGAGGCGAAGCATCAAATCGCGCATCGACAGCGGGTGCGAATTGGGGCCGTTGCCGCTCGCAGGAGCTTCGCCGATGTCGATGCGATCGACCTTCATTCCGCGAGTGATTGCGATTGGTTGCGGCAATGCGGTTGTGTTGACCGCGCCCGGAGGAAGCACCTCACGCACTTGGTAAGTACCGAGTGAAAGATGGTCGAAACGATACTCTCCGTTGCGATCGGTCAGTGTTGTCGCAACGACGTTGTTGTCCACATCGAGCAACTGAACCGTCCGCCCGGACAAACCGATCTCACGTGGATTGGGAGCGCCGTCGCGGTTGCCATCGCCGAAGACTCGACCGCTGATCGACGCCTGAAAGACGAAGACGTTCGCTTGGATGTTCTGCAGGTCAGTGTTGCGGCGAATGACATCCGACAGTTGAGTGTGCTGGATGTCGTTTAGTTCCGGGCCGCGAAAGACGTTCTGATACCAGTAGCGATCGCCGTCACGCAGTCGCTGAAATTGATCGGCGATGATCCGTGAGAAAGTCGGCCCGACGCTCGAACCGGGGAGATGTGTTTCGGCGACGCCGCCGACCCACAGGTCGATGTTGTTGACGTTGCCGTAAAGTTTTTGCAACGACTGCTGCAAGGCGACATCCGACGTGATTTGAGCAAAGCTTTGCACACGCGGCAGACCATACGCGGCTCGCACCGTGTTGTAGTCAGCCAGCCCATGATCCCGACCACGTTGAACGTTGAGCGCGGGCAGATCGAGACCGCCAGCACCGGGAGGACCAAACAAAAAGTTCCGCAGGCTATCGACCACTTGCGTATCAATCTCTTCGGAGCGATCAGACGCGAGGTACTTCAGAATCGGGTCGATTCCCGTTTGACGCACCACGTTCGGATTGAAAAACGCTTGGCTCAACGGCAGCGCGTCGCGAATTTCATTTCCTTGGTCGTCGAGGAACTCGACGTCATCGCCGATCATCGTATGACCGACACGAAACGCGGCGGTCGAGAACTCATTCGTGATACCAGGATTCACGTTCGGGTTGTAGCCGCGATAAGGAGTGATCGCATTTGTGCCGAGCAACGCCGGTAAGAACTCGTTGTACGTGATGGCCTGAATCTCGGCGATCACGCGCTGTCTGGCCTGCTGATAAATGGCCTCATCGCTCAAGCTCGGATTCCGCCGAGCGATGTCGTCAGCGATCCGATTGTGCTCGCGGACGAAGAGCACATGCAGCGATGTCAGCTCGACGTTCTCATTCGCACGCACGTCGCCAGCGAGGAAGAGTTGATCGTCCGGCGTTTGATGTGAGTCGTTCGCATTCGCCAAGCCTGCCGTGTTCGATGGTAGCAAGTTCGCGTCGCTCGTCAGCAACTTCCCGCCGGTGAAACTTCGCAACGCAGCCGCTCGCGTCGCGTCCGAGCCGTAAACCATCGAGCCATCGACCCACGCGGTGATCGTGTTGACCTGCTGCCGAGGATTCGCCGTCGATGTCCCTGTCGCAGGATCGTACTTCGATCGGCTCAGCGGAATGATCTGTGTGCCGGTCGCTAGCGGATCAAACTGCGGATCGCCCGTCGGTACCGCGATGTTGAATGCTTCACGCGGCGAGGCAGAGGTCGTGAGATCAAGATCGTGATCAATGAACTGCCCCCAAGCGTAAATGAAGTTCGACAGATCACGACTGCTCGCGGTCTGGGCCGGTTGATTCGACACCGTGTTGCTGATCTCCCGCGCACTCGGACGAGCAGTCCCTCCCGGAGTCGAGATGCCGTCGGCATAAGCCGCGATACTTTTTCGCAGCAGATCAACTCCGTCACTGCCCCAGTCAGGATGCTGCAAGTTGTTTCCAGTTCCGTCGAAGGAGCGGACTGCTGACGCCGCGATGACGGTTGCCGCCGGCAATGACTTCGGCTCCAATGCTTCGATCATTGCCGGTGCGAGCAATACAACTCGACGTGTTCCTCGCGACCTGTTCAATCCGATTGTTCGCCGACACCACGATGTGAAATCCAGTGTGAGTTTCATGTTGTCCCTTTCGTTGTCTGCGTTTTCGTTTTGACTCGTTCAACGTGGTCATCATGGCGAACGAATCAACATCCAATAGCGAATGAACGCAGACCAATCGCGCGGTTCAACACCGCGAACGAAAGAAACACATCAGGAGTACGGCGAGCCGCAAGTGCATCCGGCTACGTAGCCGTCACGCTCCGCGTGACGAGCCGAACGTCTCTTGGCTCAGTTTGGGGACTGAATAGCAATTCGAGTCCAGCGACACTCGGCTCATCACACGGAGCGTGATGGCTACGTAAAGTACGGCCTCTGAGTCTCGATTCGCAGCCGTTCTTCAGCCGATCCAACGACGGCGCAGCCGCCCCCACCAAGAACGCCAACGATTCGGACGTTTCGCCCGAATCCGTTCGCCGTTGATGAAGCGCAGCAGGTCATCGGCGAACGCTTCGACGGAGTAATAACGCTCATCCGGATTGCGGCGGATTGCGGTGAGGATGATCGTTTCCAAATCGCGTGGGATGTCGCTGTTGATCTTACGTGGTGCAAGCGGCTCAGTCTTCGCGATCTTGTCGATCAAGCCCTTGCGATTCGTGGCTTCGAACGCCGGACGGCGAGTCACCAGTTCGTACAACGTGATCCCCAACGAATACAGATCGCTGAGTTCATCGAACCAACCGCTAAATCGCTCCGGAGCCATGTAACGCAGCGTCCCGGCCACCGAGCGCCATTCGCGGTCTGTCGGCGGGTCCAACGGTTGAGCAAGTCCGAAGTCCGAAACCCACACGCGTCCGGTTGCATCGAGCAGCAGATTGCCCGGCTTGATGTCATTGTGCAGGACTCCTTGACGATGTGCGTAACTCAACGCCTTCGCCACTTGTCCCGTGATGCGAGCAAACAGTTTCCACGAATCGTGTCGCACGCCGCGCGTCGATGTTCCGGAAGAAATCGCCCGCATGGCCGCTGCTGAATCGGTCTTGTTCAACGAGAATTTGTTGTTGCGCCGCCGACAGAGTTCAATCTCTTCCTCGAACAGCAGCATGTCTTTTTCGGTCAGTCGTTGAATCACCCAATCCAACGTGACGCCGTCGATATAGGGCATGACGAAATACGAATGCCCGTTCTCTTCGCCGAAGCCGAGCATCGAAACGATGTTCGCATGACGCAACGACTCGACCGTGCGCGCCTCTTGCTCGAAGCGTTCCTTCCAATGCGTCATGCCGATTGCTCGACCCGGCAGCAGCTTGACGGCCACTCGTTCATTCTTCGGGCCACGCAACGCCTCGAAGACGATTCCCATGCCGCCGCGACCGATCTCACGCACGATGCGGCAATCACCCAAACGTTCGAGTGGCAAGTCGTCTGAAAACTCGCGCTGCGGAGTGACTCCTTCTTGGTCCAACTTGTGACGTTCCATCGCCAAGATGACGGGAAACAACTCACGAATCTCATCAGCCAACGCAGGATGAGCGGTGACGAATTGCTCCACCGTGACGGGCATCCCTTGTCGCACGCGATCGGAAAACTCGCTCGCGATCCGTTCAAAGTCCGAGAACTCGTTGCCGGGGTTTGACTCGGCCTTCTCCGGCGTCGGCGATCTTTTGTGGAGCACGGTTTCATCGTGCTCGCCACTCGATCGATTCGCTACGTGGCTCGCTGACTTGCTGACTGACTCAATTTCATTCACAGGCACGCTGGAAGCGTGCCCCACGTCAGGATGAGGCAACTCTTGAGCTTTCGCCGTGGCACTCGGTTGTCCGCGCGAGCGTTTCATCACACGGACTCCGCGCCGGCCAATTCCGCGAAGGCCGGGAGCTTCACCAGAACGTGCTTCAGTCGCTGCAACGCTCGCACATAACGGACGCTCGCCGCTTGCTCGGTGAGGTTCAGCACCTCCGCCGTTTCGAGATTCGACAGCTCTTCAAAGTGCCGCAGCGCGAGCACCTCTTGATCTAATTCGCTGAGTGTCTTCAAGGCGGTGTCCAACTGCGACGACAGTTCCGCCCGCAACAACGCTTGGCTGGGCGACGTCATATTGCCCAAGAGATGATCGGCCAGCGAGATCGACGTCGAAGCCGCCGCCCAACCGCCCAGCGATTTCTGTTCGCGAGCCGCGCTCCGTTTGTCTGATTCCAGATGTCGGCGATGGACGTCAATCAGCGTTTGTGTGACGATCATCCGAAACCAAATGAATCGCGAACCGCTCCCCTCGCGGACAAAGTGTTCCGATCGCGATCGCGCGTTGAGCCACGATTCTTGCAGCACATCGTCAGGATCAACGCGACCTTGCAGTCGCGAATCCAAACGAAAATTGACCAACCGCCACAGTCGAGGTCGGTAGAAATCAAACAACGCCGTCAACGCCAACTCATCCCCCAACGTCGCTTGGCGAATGAGAGCCTCTTCCAAATCGGTGACATTCGTAGACATCGTGACTCTCGAAGGACGTCGAGCGGCCAAGCCGCTCATGGGAAAGTTGACGATCAAACCCGTCGCTCAACCGAAAGTT